>JAHELQ010000049.1 GCA_024644125.1 Candidatus Aminicenantota bacterium
TTATAATAAAGGACATTATCGGTTCCGCTGCGGACAAAAGCCCGCAGCCATCCATCGCCGGTAGTGGAATCGGTCCCATGCAAAAAAGCTTTTGGCCTGCCCTTCATGTGGCCGCCAAGATCCGAATAGTTCCAGGTTCCACTCCAGGCGCCATTGGCGACTGTTTGCCAGGTATGGGCTAGAGGGGTTTGCGCGGCAGCGGTATAATCCCATCCGGCAAATACTTCCATCCTGCCGTCAACATTCTGAACCGCTTCCGGTCCGGTTCGGGTATCGCCATCGAGGCTGCACCAATCAGAAAAGCCACCATTCACTACTGTCTGGTAGCGTTTGTAGATCTTTCCGTCGATGCCCCGGACAAAGAACTCCACCCTACCATCCTGATTTTTGCCGGGAGAAATCTCATAATAGGTTTCGCCGCCGAAATCTGTATAACTGGACATGTTGCCGTACGCGTCCTCACTAAACATCACCACCTGATTAGCGCTGCCCCGCGCGAACAATAACAACCTACCATTCGGCTGTTCAATGGCCACAGGGTTTCCACCCACAGCCAACGTGCCGATATAGCTCCAGTTGGTGAATCCCCCGTTCAAAGAGGTCTGGTAAGTCCGGTAAATCCGTCCGGAACTGATATCACGCATAAACACATTTACCAAACCATTACTCTTTTTCAGGGCAAACGGCGCCGGCGTCTTCCAATAAAACGCTGTTCCAGAAACATAATTGCCGGACTGAGGGAACTTCGACAATTGGGAATATGTCATCAATTCCCCGCCATAATAATACATCGGATCATTGACAATATAATACCCGTCTGTGGTTTTTCCGGTAACAGCGATATAATGGGGACAGGTTCCGCTCCAATGCCCCAATGGACTGAATTGCGAGCGCCATTCGGAATCCAGATAACCGAATAACACAACAGGTATGCCATTTCCCAACACTTTGTCCAACGTCGCCTGACTGGAAACTGAAATCGATCCGCCGCCCAATTTTGAGATCGCTGGGGGACCGTACGTTCCCACATCTGAATAATCGAGATCGCGATTCAACATCGTATAAGGGATCCCCTGTTTGTTAATAGTATAAATTTCATAATGTGTCGGGTACAACAGCGCCCGTGCGTGGTCGATCTGTTCTTCGGGATGCAGCCTTGCCGTATTGCCATAGCCAAAATATCCCAGAGCCCTCAAACACATCGCTAACGAAGCGGGTCCGCAATTGGTACTGCTGGAGGGGCCGTAGGGATTGTAGGTGGAATCCACGATCTGCGTCAGATGAATGCTGTCCCCCTCGGTTTCGGATATGGGAAGTAGTTCTAGAATATTAGCCGCATCATCGCCTGGAGTTATGGAAAAAACATGCAAACTCATTAACAAAATTCCAGGCAAAATAGCCGGAATCATTTTTTTAATCGGTTTCATCGCTTGAACCTCCTCAATTTATATCAAAGTAAAATGCCGGATAAACCGGCGTCATAAGCTGTTCAGCTTTATTGGCGAAAATCAATCTATCAGTAAAATCGCGTAACGGTCCATCTTTTGGGAGTAATCTCTCAAGACGTCAATGGAATACCCGCAATTACGGACAGTCGCGAACACATCGATCCCCAGCGATTCCGGAGATGGGCGGGCGTCTATTTTATTGACACATGCTTCGCGGCTACCGGAACACTCATTGCATAACCGGCACTCATCCATAATCAGGAGAAAAGCCTTGTGGTTTCCATCTAAAAAGACTTTTTTTTCCAATTCCAGTAATTTTTTATTCTCCTGGCGACTCCACGCGTAGCGTTCTTTCGGATCGTCAAACCGGATCTCAAAATGAATCAGCACAATAGCCGAATACTCGTTTAAAAATTCGCGGCATTCACCAAGCGATGGAACGCTGGGAGGACAGGTACCCTTTTTCCCATAACTGGGACATCCAAACTTGCATTTAAATCGAACCCACTGAGACACGACGATCTGTTCCGGTTTTATCCACCGGAAATCCCCATATCCGAACCCTTGAAGTTTTGCCTCGATTTTCATTCGATCTATCATTATTTTTTATCCTCCTTAGTTTCCAATTAATTGAGAAGAACGAGAATGGAGCCTCCGGTTGCAAGGGTAGAGGCGATAGCCCGCCGAAGCGTGAATGGTTCCTTGAGAATAAATGTGGCCAGGAGAACGATAAATATCGTATTGGTTTGATTCAAGATTGCCGCCGAATTCACATCGGTGAATTTGAAAGCAGTCACCCAAAGCGTCATGGCGATGACATTGCCGAGAATTGTGGCGGGTAAAGCGTGGCGCCAATTTTTGGGACTCATCAGTGAGCCCAACCATTCTTTCCGCATATGGTGGATTAGAATCATAAAGGTCAATACGATCAAAGCCGCCAGCAGGCGTAACTCCGTCACCCAGAAGACCGAAGTTTTCGTCAACGCGGGCTTCATTTGAACGACTCCCATGGCCATAAAAAACATGGCAGCGGCGCCAGACATTATTCCGAGAACAATATTTTTTAATTCCAGTTTTTTTTCCGGTCTTTCAAACGTGGCCGCGAGAACGGCGGTAATGATCAGTAGAGCTCCTGTCAATTGTTTGAAATCCAACGGCTCGGAGAGCAAAAACCAGGAAAGCCCGATTACCATAGGACTGTAAAGACAATCCACAATGGCTGTCAAACCGGCTCCCAAAAGATTGAGGCATAAAAAAAACAAACAATCGGCAATGGATATTCCGATGATCCCACTTAGCGAAACCATAATCCAATCATTTGAGGTGACTTCCGGCGGTATCAAGGGGACGCCGGTAAACCACATGAGCGGCAATAGCAGAATGAAGGCGATGATGGTTTTATAAAAAGTCAGGGGAACCGGCCGCATGACATCGCCGGCGCGCTTGAACAAAATAACTGCAAAGGCCCACAATAAAGCCGAGAACAGAGCTAAAGATTTTCCTATCCAGGTTCCGATCACGCTATTTTTCCTTCACTACAGTATTGGTCTATCAAAAGAAAAAAAGATTGGGAAAAGAACGACTTTACTCCCCTATTCTAACTGAAAAAAATTCCCGGCGCAATAGTTGATGAAATAATTGGATAACCCCCAAAAAAAATAAGGCTGAGAGGTAAAACCCCTCAGCCTTATTTATTAAAACACTTTGCCTAGTCTTCTAAGCGCTTACTGAACTGGGATGAGTTCCCAATACTTGTCATCGGTTCCTGTCCAGGAGAAGTGATAGACATAGCTGGAACCGCTGTTGTAGTCCATGGAATAACCGCTGTAACGGCTCACCAGGCGGGTATAACCGCCGCCCAGGTCGATCAACTGCCAATGTTTGTCGGTGTTGCCGTTGTAGGTATACACATAGACATAGCTGCCGGAGCCAACATCGAGGGATACATTGAACGCGCGGTTGGTCACTTTGTAGTAACCGGAACCGACATCTTCGATTGCCCAATGTTTGTCCTGGCCGCCGTCATCTGTTTTCAGATAAGCGTAACTGCTGCCGGAATCGGCATCAACATACAAACCGCTCATTTTGTTGCGCAGTTTGTAATAGCCGGTACCGCCGCCGCCTGATGTGTCGGGATAGGTTACTTTCAAGGTATAGCCACTGGTGGAACCATTGTAGCCAACTACTTTCACGTAATATTTGCCCACATAGCTCGCGCTGTAGGAGCCGACTTCAGGGTTGCTGGTGGTATATCCACGGGCAACGTAATTTGTGGTATCGGTGGATGTATACAGATACCAGTCAAGATCCGCACCGGATTCGTGAGTCACGCTCACAGTGATTGTGCCGGTGTCGAGGGTGGTGAAATGGAACCAATCCACATCGCTGGAATCCGCGATTTCTGCGTCTGCATAATTGATGGCGGAATCAATGGGACCATAGGCGGCAGAATATGTGTCATTGGGTTCATACGGATCATCTGCCGGCGGAGTGCTGCCGGAAGGAATACCGTAGCAGGCCGCATAACCAATCTGCTGGGAGCCATAAGCGATTCTCATGTAACCGCTTTCACCCCAACCGGTGCCCCAGGAGTTTTTCATGATCCAGTATCCACCGGCATCATCCCATCCAACCAGGGCGACAGCGTGGTTCACACTTCCAGAAGCGGAGCCATTAAAAACACCGCTGGTATAACTCTGGAAATAAGAATCGACATAAACGGCAACACCGACTACGCCATAAGTGTAAATGGCGTTTTTAATATCGGTGACGCTGGGTACGCCGCTGGAGGAACCGACATAATACCATGCGGACAGAGGGTAATATTTGGTACAACCAGTCTGGCAGTTCTGTTTGTAAGCTACATAGGGATAGCAACTTTCTTTGGGCGCGCCGTTGGTCAGTTCGTTAAATACCCACCAACCACCGTTGCAGCTATATCCCTGAGAGTTGCAATCCAGCAAGAACTGCTCGGATAGATCTTCATTAGCGCCGCCATTGAAGAGGATGGCGCCTTCATAGGAAGCGAGGGTTCCGAAAGCCCAGCAAGATCCGCAGGATCCCTGGTTTCTGATACCGCTCACTTTCCCCAAGGCTCTCAAGTCATAAGACGCGGGAAGAGTAGCTTCCTGCTGGTAGCCGCCGTCGAACACGCCGGTTTCGCGCCAATCTTTCGGTTCTTTCAAGCCGCACAGCTCATCGATTTTTTTATCGGAGACGCTGGTAATTCCAACTTCAAAGGTTTTACCGGTTCTCTCGATTTCCATTCTCATCTCATCGATTGTAAGCTTCTGCTCGATATCATTGGCGAACAGGCCGATAACCATAATGAGGGAGAGAGCAACGAACAAACTTCTCTTAAAAAGTTTCACTTAGTGACCTCCTAATATGTATATAGTTTTTTGAATTCCAGAGCGAATAAGGACTTTGAAAAAAATCCAGAGAGACAAAAAAAATGTTATATCGACAAACATTCACTTTTTATTATACCAATGTACAATTAAGAGTAAATCCATCGAAAGTCGTAAAATATTTATTGTTAGAAGTAGAAATTACACCAAAAGTATTATTTCCTAATTTAGAATATTAAGTGATTCAAGAATAGCTTTTACTGGAATTCCATTGGAATCGTATTTCCATAACCTGTAATAATCGTTTAGCATCATTCCCAATGGCACTGTATATCCCTGGTCATCATCTTCCCTCGACTCAGATAGAAACCGAGCCGGCAGCGTGTCATCTCGCCTCGATATTCCCTCTTGTGTATTCATCCAACGTTCCAGGATATGAATTCGCTCCCCTACTTCGATTAGCTCCTTCCGGGACAATGAATATCCGGTCGCCGAATTTGCCAAATCCCTGAAAAGACCGATATCGATAAACCGTACCGCCAGCGCTGGAAATGTCCTCATCACAAATGAAAGTAATGGTTTCGGAGTGTATTTTACGACAAATCCTTCCAACACAAACGCATAAGCGGTAAATTGGCAGATATCGAGAGAATTGATCATCCCGTTCAGCGTCTCGAAAAATTTTACGATAGGAGCTTTCGCTCTGGTTGAAAGGGGATCTAGAAATCCCATAAACACTTCGGTCACAAAAACGCTGGATTCAAGATGACAGGCTCCCCTATTGGCGACCGCGTAAGACAGACCTTGCCCGAACGCCCCCCGTGGATCGTATGCAGCAAATTCCAATCCCTTGACATGCATGGCAAATTCACTTCCCCCATATTTTTGGGACAGCCAACGGGTACCATTGGCCAATTCGTCACCGAATCCCCTACGGTTGGCTATAGCGAGAAGCGCCTCATCGATACCCTCTGGAGAACCGAATGAGAGCCCGCTCGAAAGCAAACCTTTTTCCGTCGCTTCCATAGTGTATGACAGCGTGACCGCTACAGATATGGTATCCATACCCAAACGATTGCAGATATCATTCCATCTTATGATCGATTCGGTATCGAAAATTCCCAGGTTGGGACCGAACAGGGCTGCGGTTTCATATTCCGGGATAGAATGCACACTCCCATCCGGCATGGTTCCTTTGTGGCCGCAAATGATGGAACAGGGTTTGCAGGGATTTGGTTTGGTGTCGTATTTCACCTTCATAGCCTCACCGGATACCAAACGCACCGATTCATGGCTTCCCCGCCGGAAGTTCATTACAGGTAACATTTTACCGGAATTGCAATAATCGAAATTCGCCGCGGTTCCGAATTGCCTGTATTTTATTCCGGTGAATTCATTGGCGTTTATTTTACGGTTGGCGACTTTCCGTACTTTGTCGAACATCTTCCGCTTCGTAGGAACAATCCGATATGTTCCACCGCGGACCAGCAGAGCTTTTAGATTTTTGGATCCCATCACTGCCCCCAACCCGCCGCGGCCCAAAAAGCGATGGCCCGATGCGATGTTCGCGTACAATACCCCATTTTCTCCAGCAGGACCGATAACAAGGGCGCCATCATGTTTACCGGGAGATAACGCATCCTGGGTGGATTTGGTATCCTGTCCCCATAAAGGGCGGGCGTCCTGAAACGCCACCCCCGAAGATGAAATGGTGATATAAATGGGTATCTCGGATCGCCCGCGAATGATCAATCCATCATAGCCGGCGGTGCGCAACGCAATGCCGAACGGCCCTCCGCAAGAAGACGAAGTGATGATATTTGTCAACGGCGATTTGGCGACTGCTGCGAACCGGGCGCTGCAAGGGGCACCGGTGCCGGAAAGCACACCGGTCATAAAAACAAGAATATTTTCTTCGCCCAATGGATCGATTCCCGGTTTCAAACGGTCAAACAACAGTTTCAACGCCAAACCTTTCCCGCCTAAATAGAGTTTCCGGTCCTCTTCAGCGATGAAGAATTCACTGAGACATTTCCCTGTAAGATCGATATCCAGACATCTATTGGAATAACCGGCGATTTCTTCTTCAATGAAGCGTCGTGACATGCAGCTCCCACTGTTCATCCTGGTTTTCCACCACTTGAAATAATTTGCCTTTTTTGAATGCCGCCGGATATGGCACCATTGGTGCGCTATATTGAAAGGTTACAAAAAACCTGGATTTGAATGACCCGGAGGTGTCGAACAGGAAAAATTCCACTTTTTCGCCTTCCCGACGCCAGGTAATGACATACACGAGATCATCGGTCACGAACAACCCGGCCACAGCGGGGAAATAATCGGGGAACTCGGTCCGCTGTTTTATCACATCCAGGTAAGGACGCGCCGTAGGATTGGCTTTGACAGCTTCAAAGTATTCCTCTCTAAATGTATCGGTACATTTTACCCGTTCGTATTTATCCACTTGAATCGTGTGTTTTGTCTCGCCTTCGGTGTCAAGGACAAAGATGGAAAAATCTTGCTGCGAAGCAATAAAGATTTTATCCCGATCAGTTACAACGCTAAGCGAATCGTGGAACGGCTTGATTTTCCCATTCTGCCCCTGAACCAATTTTATCTTTGCCAACGTTTTTATCTTATTCAACTCGCCGTCATATAAATCTATTGTCCGGAAGTTTATTCCCTCGTCTAACATTACTCCCATCCCGACGAAGTGATCACCCACCGGTTGAAAGGAGAAGGAAAAAATACTTCCCCCTTTTCCCTTGATCATTTTTATAAAATCGCCGTCCTTTGAAAACAAGGTGACACGGTTGACGCTATTGCATAAAACGAGGTCTTTGTGAAAGCTTACTGTTACTGGCAAATTTATTCTGCCACCAGGAAATTCAGCCGGCCCCTCTCCCCGTTTCCCGAATTTTTTGATAAATTTCAGATCCTTAAGATTGTATATAAAGATTTCCGCGTCCTGCCCGACATAAAGTCTATCTTCACCAATAGCGACTGTTGTCGGCTTCATAATCTCCGATAGAACGCCCGCGACTTCAGCGAAGGAAAATCGACCAATCAGAAAGATCATTGCAATAAAAATCCATATTTTCATGAATCAACTCCTTGCGAAATGTACAAACTATTTTATTTATTTTTTGACGGGTGTCACGTGAAGCTCCCACTCTTCATTATCGTTCTCTATGACCTGATACAGATTTCCCTTGCTGAAGGCCGTTGGATAGGGCGACAAGCCACCCTGCATTTTAAATCCAAGGTATAATTCGTCTTTTAATTTCCAATCGGTATCAAATAGGAAAAACTTGAATTTTTCTCCTTGCCTATCCCAGGTGATAACATATATCGAATCATCCACGACAAACAGGCTGAAGATAGCGGGGAAATATTGGGGAAATTCAGCCCTTTGCTTAAAGATGTCCAGATAACCTCTCTGAATAGGATCTTTTTCAATGGTTTCAAATATCAAGTCTTTGTGGACATCTTCAAATTTGACCCTCTTGTAATCTTTCATTTGGTAGGTGTTCAGGATATCCCCTTTTATATTGAGAGTATAGACGGTAAAATCCTGCTCGGAGGTTAGATAAATTTTGTCCTGGAACGTAGCCAATTGCATCGCGTCGCTAAACAATTTTATACTTCCGGTTTGTTGTATCGAGCGTTTGACCTTGGCCAGGGTTTTTAGCTTATTCAATTCGGCATCATAAAGATTGATAGAATAATAAATGATGCCGTCCTCCTCGCTAAAGCCAATCGCGACATAATGATCGCCAACCGGTTGATGGGCTAGTGTCAAGGTTCCCCCTTTGGCCTTGATCATCTTGATGAATGTTCCGTCTTTTTTGAATAGAGTGATACGATTCGCGCTATTTACCTGAATATGGTCCTCTTGCACAAGGACGTTCAATGGGAGCCCTGGGATAACCGGGAACTCTTCAGGTCCTTCGCCCTGTTTCCCAAATTTCTTGACCAGCTCAAGAGTGTTTAAATCATAGATAAATATCGTCGCCTCTTGTGCCACATAAATCCAGTCGTCGCCAACGGCGATCGATGTGGGTTTCATCAGTCCCTCGAGTACACCCGCCACTTTGCCGAACATACTCTGGGATATCGCGAAGACCAATATTAAAATCACCAATTTTTTCATTTTTTTTCCTCCCTTAAACTACGACCTGGCTCAACCAAAAATTTTATTATACTCATTTTTATACAAATAACAAAGATTATTACGTTATTACTCGAAAATAGTTATTGCAATCTTTCCGCAATCTCTTTTGAAAATTTATGACGAATCAGTACTAATTAAGCCGTTGGGAGGAGAAACATGCCGGCCAATCTATAGAATTGTTTATTTAAGAGACGTTTCTCTTGAACCGGTCAACTGTAAATCCTTCAAATATAATGGCCACCGCCAATTTGGTGAGTAAAGTGAAAATTAGAAACCCAAATGCAAAAATTGCCACCGAGACCTGAATCTCCGTTAAAGATGGACGGTACACAGATATCTGCCCCATGGTATCGGGGGTGAAACCCGGTGTGATGAGCGCGATGCCTTTCTCGATATATACGCCGAAATAAATCAATATCGCGCCTATATTGAGGGTAATCTTGTTCTTCCGGGTTGAGGGAATTAGAAACAATAAAAAAGCGACGACGCTCATAATCACCGATAGCCAACCATAAAAAACTATGTCGCGGTTCTCCCCGACACCCACATATAGATATTTGAAATGCACTAGATGCTCGGTGTCCGAGTACACCTCCTTGAACACCTCGCTAAAGAAAAAAAATAGATTCAAAAACATGGCGTACGCCATGAGTTCCGCAATCTTTTGAATGGCCTTGTCCTGGATTTCGAATGTAGTGGTTTTTTTCAATACCTGGAATAGGATAATCAAAACAGCCGGACCCGAGCAAAACGCGGACGCCAGAAATTTGGGAGCCAGAAGCGCGCTGTTCCAATAAGGCCGGGCAGCCAGCCCGTTATACAAAAAAGCCGTAACAGTGTGAATGCTGATAGCCATGGGAATCGAGAAAAGAATCAACGGGTGGAGCACGGTGCGGTTATACTTTTTCTTGAGGAAAAAATGGTAGAGCAGATAAAAGACAATCACCAAATTCAGGACAAAATAGATATTGAGGACGATAAAATCCCAGGCCAAAAGCGACAAAGGAAAATTGAGCTGGCCGATCAACGGAAACATATGCCACACCCTCAACGGTTGCCCAATGTCCACCATCACAAACAACATACTCATCACGACCGCACTCACCGCCAGCAATTCTCCAAACAAAACCACCTCTTTGATGGGCTTCCAATTATAAATATAGGCTGGGATCACAAGCATTATGGCTGCGGCCGCCACCCCCACCAGGAACGTGAAGTTCCCGATGTAAAATCCCCAGGAGATCGAGTCGTTCATGTTTGTCACCGACAACCCCTGCCGGATCTGATTCACATAACCGATGCCGCCCCAGCCGATCATGACCAACAAGGATCCTATCCATAGATAATACCATTTGTTGCCCTTCGCCATCACCCTGACACTTTCTTTGATAAATATCAAAAAGTTCATTCGCCACTCCCTCGTTATGTCCCGAAAAAGTAATAGAATTTAGGACGGGTATTCAATTCCTCTTTCAGAATCAATACCCGCTTGTTTTCCAGGATGTAGCGTATCTCGCTCTCCGGATCCAATAAATTGCCGAATTTCCGGGCTCCCACCGGGCACACCTCCACACATTTTGGATACCGCCCCTCCCGAACGCGTTGTATACAAAAAGTGCATTTCTCCACCACCCCTTTCATACGCGGGCGGTTGCCCAGGTAATGGGTATTGGGATTCAGATCTTCAGCCTTGACTCCCGGTCGCTTCCAATTAAAATGCCGGGCCCCGTAGGGACAGGAGGCCATACAACAACGGCAACCGATGCACCAATTGTAATCCACCACCACGATGCCGTCTTCCGTTTGATATGTCGCCCCCACCGGGCACGTCTTTACGCAGGGTGGATTCTGGCATTGTTGGCAGGCCATCGGCAGATAGAAGTGCCCTTCGGCCGGAACCTCATCCCGTTGGTAATACAGGTTGGAATGCAAAAAATCGACTCCTTTGTCTTTTTCCATCTCCAATACCTGAATCCAATGAATTTGCGGATCTCGGGATTGATTGTTCTCATTGACACATTCATATACACACCGGCGACAGCCAATGCAACGGGAAATATCGAGGGCGTACCCGAAGAGCGTTGCCGGTAACGGTCCTGCGCTTGAAACAACAAAGTTCTTGCCATATTGTTTTTTATACTGCGATTGAAGATTATGAATCACCGTCGCCAAATCTTTTTTGTCCAGAGTTTTGAAATGTTTCCTGAAAAATGCCTCCCTCTCCTCGATCGATCCACAAGCGATCACGCTAAAAAAAGCGGAAGACAATGCCGCGGCCTTTAAAAAATTCCTGCGACTCATGGAATTTTTTCCATTTTGCTTTTTTTCGCTTTTCATCGATTCACCCCTTTTTTTTGTGGGACCGGTTCAGGTTTTATTTTCTTGTATCGCGGCTCATGGGGATTGTGGCAATGAACACACAAGAGATATTCTTTTTTGCCGTTCCATGAACCGGTTCTGCGACCGTGAACGCCGTGCTTCCAATCCCTCAACTTGGGGCCGTGACACTGCCCGCATAGTTTGTACGATTCATCGAACGTCAACAGGGCGCCGCCCGCCAAATGAAGTTTGTCCCGATCATTCGCGTCATGACAATCGAGGCACCAACGATTCTTTTCATCGTGGCGCAACTCGATGTCCCCATGCGCGTCCAATTGACGCCGTTGAAGATTGGGCTCCATATCGCCATGGCATTGGGAACATGGGAAAATGTCTTCAGACAAAGGTGGAGCAGGCGCCTGGATATCATAGCTGGATTTTTCGCCTGCCGGTACCTGGTTTGAAGAAAATAGACCGCCGGCAGGGAATATAATCAAGAGTGGAAAAATACCGATAAAATAAAAATGTCTCATACTCTTTCTCCCCAATATATATCGTCAACTCTCCAGATTTACTTTACATCAACTTTAGAGCTAAAGTCAAGGGAAACACTGTTTTTAGGATTTATCATCGCCTCTGTTTATGGTACAATATGGAAAGAAAAATCTATAGGAAATACAGTATGGAACGGTTCGTGCCCATCCAGTTGGAAGTACTCATCGAAGCATTCAACGCCCCACCCGTCAATTCCATTCGTTATCTCAATACGGAAACCGGAGAAATCTTCAAACACCGCAATTTAAAAGGCGATACAGACGGAACTGGGAAAAAAATTGAAGGAAAAAATCCGTTTCATCATAAAAAGTTTCTGGAAATTCCTCAAAATTTTTATGAAACATACCGCGATATGGAAGAATTCCGCGACACTGTGACGGACAAATACCTCAAGGCGGCTTTAGGTGTATCTCTGGCAAAACCCGATAGTTTCGCGGAATTCAACCGGGCGTTGAAAGACTATCCGGCCGAGAACGGACGATGGTTCAAATTCCGCCGCCAACAAAGCTCTAAATGTGTCTACGAGTGGTTACGACAACATAACCTGAAAATCGAAGACCAGGGAAAAAAATGAATATATTCCAGCTCACACGACGTTTAATCGAGATCGCCTCCCCCACCAATTCCGAAGGGGAGATGATGATTTTTTTGAAAAAATACTTGCATGATTTAGGTTTAACCATAAAAACCCAGGACATATCGCCCGGCCGCTTCAATATCCTTGCCTTCAAAGGCGATCCACTGGCAGTGTTTTCCACTCATACCGACACTGTGAATCCATACTTTCCATTTTCCGAAGACGATCTCGCTATTTACGGCCGCGGCGCGTGCGACACCAAAGGGATCATCGCAGCCCAACTTAAGGCGGCGGAGATCCTCCTCGAACAAAACATCAACCATTTCGGTCTATTGTTTGTGGTGGGAGAAGAGGACAAAAGCGACGGAGCCATCGCCGCGAACAAACTTGCCAATCGCTGCCGGTATCTCATCAACGGCGAGCCCACTGAAAATAAAATGGCCACCGGTACAAAAGGCGTCATTCGCCTGCGAATCTCAGCCCATGGCAAAGCTTGCCATTCGGCTTATCCTCATCTTGGCGAATCCGCCATCGAAAAATTACTCGACATCTTGAACGACATCCGCAATCTTCGACTTCCCTCCCACCCGCTCCTGGGAGACACTACCACCAACATCGGAGTTATCCAGGGCGGAATCCAGGCAAACGTGATTCCACCGGAAGCCGAGGCGGTTCTCATGGTCCGGATCGTCACATCCACCAGGGAAATCCGCGACATTCTCACCCGCACCATCGCGGGCCGGGGGGAGGCTGATTTTTATTTCCACTATGAACCGGCGCTCACCAGAGTTTTGCCCGGTTACCCGACCATGGTGGCGTCTTATGGTACAGATATACCATTCCTCACTAACTGGGGCGAACCTATTCTCTTCGGACCGGGGAGCATATTGGACGCTCACACCGCCCATGAAAAAATCGCTAAACGGCAATTGGAAGAGGCGGTGCACCATTATGTGGAAATCATGACTACACTCCTGAGGGAAGGTTGAAAAAAGCGGTTTTTTGAATTATGATTGTGCCATGGAAAGAATAAACAACATGAAGCAACACGGCATCTTAAATCGGTTACTGGAAAAAGGAGTCGATATCCCCTGTCCAGATGCGGTTGAAGTGGCAAACGACATCGATCCCGAACGCATTGCCGCGGGCGTGGTCATTCACACGGGCAGCAAGATCTCCGGTTCCAAAACCTCGATCGGCCCCGGATCGGTTATCGGAAACGAAGCTCCCGCCACAGTCAACAATTGCCAATTGGGACGCGATGTCATATTATCCGGTGGATTTTTTTCCGGCGCAACATTTTTCGACGGAGCCTCCATGGGTAGCGGCGCCCATGTACGCGGCGGTACCATATTGGAAGAACAGGCGAGCGGCGCACACACCGTCGGTTTGAAGCAGACGATCCTCATGCCTTTCGTCACGTTGGGTAGTTTGATCAATTTTTGCGACATTCTTATGGCCGGCGGTACTGGACCAAAAAATCATAGCGAAGTGGGCTCGTCCTATATCCATTTTAATTTCACCCCTCACCAGGATAAAGCCACCGCGTCGTTGGTGGGTGATGTGCCGCGAGGAACGCTTCTGGATCAGCCTCCGATTTTCCTCGGCGGCCAGGGAGGACTCGTCGGGCCATGCTTCATTGAATACGGAACCGTGATTCCGGCGGGCCTCGTGTGCCGAAAAGATATCGAAGAACCAAACAAGATACACATTCCCCAACCATTGAGAGCAGGCTCCATCGATTACCGACAGGGTATCTATAAAAACATATCGCGGATCATCCGAAGCAATCTTCACTATATCGGCAACTTACACGCCCTCAAGGCGTGGTACGCCTATATTCGCCCAATGTTCATCCGGGACCCGTACGACCGGTACACCCTCGACGGCGGACTTGCCAATCTCGATTCAGCCATCGCCGAACGGATCAAACGTCTGGGAGAACTGGCTTCAAAATTCGAGTATTCCCTCTCGGAGTTGTCTAAAACACATGAATCACTTCCATCTTACGGGGATGACCAAAAACGATTCATCGCTGGATGGGACCAATTGAAGAAAAATCTCCAAAATCCCCCAGACACAAATCCTCCGGCATCCCTCATCGAAGAACTCCGGAACATCCCCCCCACAAACTACATTCCAGCCATCCAGTCCTTGTCTCCCGATTCCAAAACAATCGCCACCCAATGGCTCACATCCATCAGCGGCACCTACTCAAATCTATTCCGGTAAACACAAAATATTTCTTTATTTAGGAGATCACAAAACTACCGTATCCCAGGCTTCATAGGCAAGCAGTGCCAGCACGCATACAGCCATAATCGATGGAAAGTCAAGTTTCATATACTTCGTTATTTACAAGTATGCAAATATAGTTTAAAATATTATGTAAAAATAAGAGAGACAACCTCGGAGGAAGGGTGAAGCATGCCGATTTATGAATATCGTTGTAATGATTGCGACACAATATTTGAAAAACTGGTACGATCCCTGTCATCAGCCGCAAACATCGCGTGTGAAAAATGCGGGAGCGGCGCAGTGGAAAAATTGGTGTCCGCGTTTGCCTTCTCCGGCGGAAGCAAAGGAAGCTCAAGCTCTTCGTCGGCTTCGTGCGGAACCTGCTCCAGCCATAATTGCGGCAGTTGCGGCCATTAAGTCACAGCGCCCAGACCAGGGCCTTGAGATAAGGCTGCAATATCAATTTGACCCGGCACCGGGCCGCCACCTGCAAGAGTTTCGCGAAATCCGCTTCCGGGTGCTCCACATATTTTTTCAACGCCCCCAACGCCAATTCCTCCCCCACTTTCTTGCGATAACGAAACAAATCGCAAACCGTCTTCTCCCGGTCATAAAACCGGAACTCCCCGAGCTCCGTTCGTAAGGTTTCGACTCCTGTGTTGTAAAACCGGTTCCGGAAATACAATATATCCACTGTAATCGCCAACGAACGCGGCACTCTGATATTATGTGGAACCGCAATCTCAGTGATACCCGGCGGCACAGGCACCAAACCATGATAATAAGCGGACGACGTGAGGCAAAGAATCCCCACCGGCAGCGAATGACACGCATCCAAAAACGGCAGTGGTATACGCGCCTCTTCGAAGCCTTCGATATCCGCCAGGCGGAAAAGCCCGTGCCTTAGCTTGACGATGGTTCCACTCGCTTCCAATTCCTTTATCAATATTTCGTTGAATTCCCCTTTCAGTTGTCCGGTTTTCATATATCCGTCGTTTTCTTTGAACAGACGAAGCAGCGACTCATGGGAATATTTTTTTTGCATGCCATTATTATACAGTGGCCATCCAATAAAAACAAACGCAAAAGTGTATAAAAATTGAAACATTATACAACGCTATTGAAAATAGATTGCATTTTCCGTAAAATATTGGATGCACTTAACAACCAAAATCCAACGGACCATCCTACTCATCTTTGTGGTTCTGACCGTCGCATGCGCTGGGAACAAAGGGCCACACAATATCACATTGAATTATATCGAGTACAATCGCGGAAAATCCTTTCCCACCCATTCAGACATTCAGCTCGATTGGAATGGAAACTCGATGCGGTTTGAAAATGTCCGCTTCGAGGACGAATCGTTCTTCCCGGACAATTCGATCATTCCAAACGCGTTTATTAAGCCGCTGTCGCGGCTGAAATTCGGCGACGCCCTCAAGGCGTTTACCGAACCCTATTATGGCTACAGATTCATCCATTTCTTCAGATCCAATCCACACATCGGAGTCGGAATCGAATTCACGCATCACAAGATATTCCTCAACCAACCGACCCAAAGCGTGAAAATCAGCGGAACCTACAATGGAAATCCTCTGGACAAAAACGGCGCAGTCGGTGATTATATCGACTATCTCAGCGTGTCTCACGGAGTGAATCATCTGAGTTTTCTCTTCTCCTACCGCTGGCTACTAGGCCCCACAGCCGCCATACCCGAAGGTAGAATGCAGCCGTATATCTCCGCCGGATTGGGGCCCGCAATCCCCCACCTGGAATTGAAATTGAAGGAAAACGCGCCCGCATGGAACGATTATTCATACCAGAGTGGCATCTCAAACTACAATCTTGGCCTCGGCCTCGGCATGCGTTACAAATTTTCCCCCCATTTCGGGTGTTACCTTGAGTACAAACTCTCCTATTCCCACCTGTACGACCTAACATTCGACGATGGCGCAGGCGAGCTCCGGATGGCGTTCACCAACCATCACCTCATGTGGGGATTATCTTATATCTTTTAAATTCTGATTATTACCGGAGAAAATAATGTTTAATGATTTATTGAAAAAAAGTCCCATCGTTATCTTTTTACTGGCTACCATCTTCTCCTGCAGCTTACCGGCTATCGACACCATCACATTGTCGTCCAACACGACCTTTGACATGAATCTCGATTTCCGGGTCTACTCGTTGAACGACCAACGCATCTATTGGAGCGGCGTCGAATTTTCCTTCGGCGCCGAAGCCGCGGTAGATATGAAGTTAAAAAAACAAAACAACTGGAGCACACTGACATTCGAGACGGAATTTTTTCTGAATCAACCATTCGGAAAGAATATCCTGAAAGACGAGTACCGCGAGAATTACTCCGCCAATTTCGAAGTGGACAACCTGGAAATGTCCAAAATGAGCTTCCGCTTCGATTTCGGCCAGTTTGGCGTAACTATCGGAAAAACCGATTCACCCTTCGGGAGATCGTTCTTCCCCCATCATTCCAACAACTTGAACTTTGGCGCTCCGTTCATTCGCTCCGAAGCCATTCTCTGGCGGGAGACCGGAATATTCCTGCATTGGAAAAACAGCTTCATGTCCCTGGATATCGCCGCTGTCAACGGCGAAGAAAACCGTGACACCAACTCAGGTAAAGCGGGAATCTTCCGCTTCGGATTCCACGGCGCCAATTGGCAGATCGGAGCGTCCCACAAAGTTCACGATGGCTTTGGATCTGAATGGCAAAAGCTTTACAAAGGGCACTCAGGCGTTGATTTTATGGTCGCTATTTCGAATTTTCGTATTTCAGGCGAATGGATAATCGATAAATACGGCTTCCATCGTCCCTTTGAAGTGGACGAGATATTCTGGCCCCGCAGTCTATATTACCGCGATGTGTTCTATCAATACAAAACCCCAATCACCGGCAAAGGAGGCTACATCGCCCTCATGTACCAAACAGAGGAGCTCTTGATCTGCGCTAATTATGGAGAGTATCACCCTCAGGAAATCGGCAACATCCTCCATGACATCCCCAATAAGCGAGGCATTCTGAGGATAATGTACCATTTTATCCCCGAAGCCTGCTTCTATTTTATCGGTCTCATCGAAAACGAACGGAACGAGGAGCCATGGAGCCAGGGAGCAAAACCGTTCGCCGCCCTTCTAGGTTGTGAATACACCTTGTAAAATCTCAGGCGTCCTTATTTTCTGAAGTTTTTTTCGTCATATCCAGAACATTGCGCACGATGTTGGCGAGATCTCTTTTTAC
>JAHELQ010000455.1 GCA_024644125.1 Candidatus Aminicenantota bacterium
CGTCGGGGAACGAAAATCCATTCACTTTCAGACCGAAATTCCGTTCTAGATCACTCCGGGATTGACGGATTTCACGACGGGATTTTAAATCGGAACAATTGGGTAGTACTGGATGAGTCATACTATGGGACTGAAAATCCACCACCTCTTTCAAATCCGTCACCTGCTCCCCGGAGAGGGACTGATAGTCATCATATTCATTCTCTTCCCGAAAGCCGTCTTTCTCCAGTCTGCGTAAACGTTCGGCGTCCGGTAATTGTTTCAAGAACTTGAAATTCCGGTACTCCTTGAACCAAAAATGACGTTTTGTACCGGTTAACGAAGAACACAAAAAAATCGTCACCGGAATCCCCGCTTCCCGCAATACAGGAAGCAGGGAATAATTTTCCCGGTGGCCATCGTCAAACGTTATCACCAGAGGATAATCGGGCAAAGATCCACCATTGCGGCGGCAATCCAGGTAATCGGACATCTTGATAATATGATATCTCTTCTTTAAAAAATGCAGGTGGCGCCGGAAGAGCTCAGGCTGAATCGCGTGGTACAAAATAATCGTCAACCGCCGCCGGGCAAGCAACCTGTAAAACACTAAAGGAAGCATTGTCATTCGCAACAAAAAACAAAACACTTCACGGATTTTACGTTGATTCATCATCCCTTCCATTCAATGAGACAATAGTAAAGCATAGAGCTGCCGGTATTCATTTTCCATCCGCTCGATACCGAAGTGCCTCTGCAACCGCTCTTTTCCCTTACCCCCCATCATCAACGACAAACCACGATTGCCCAACAATTCCCCGACATATTCCGCCACCTTCCCTTCGTCGCCAGGCTCCACCAAAAATCCGGTTTCATTTTCCACTACCAACTCTTCGGTCCCCCCTCCACGCGTGGCGATCACCGGTTTGCCAAGCGCCATGTATTCCATTATGGAATTCGATATTCCTTCGCGGTGAACCCGACTGGTAGTCAACACTCCTATATCAAAGGTGCTGACAATATTCTCCACATCTTCCCTGCGCCCCAGGAACCGAATCTTATTCTTGAATCCAGGGGCGATTCGTTTCTGGCAATCCAGATAAATGGAGTAACGTTCATCGTTTTTGAGATAATCACCCACCACCAGAAACATCACATCCTCGCGATGGCGTAATATCCTCTGGGCTGCGGAAATGAATGTAGCGTGATCTTTCATCCGGGATAAATTGGCCACCATTCCCACCACATATTGCCCGTCAATTCCCAAATCAATTTTTGACAGCCTGGGGTCTTTCAATGAATAAATGCGGGAAAGATCGAATCCATTGTATATTAGACGGTTTTTCCCCGACGGCACCAAATGGTTCGCCTCCAGACCGGCTCTGGAATTGGAGAGAACAACATCGGCAAACGGGTATAACAATTTGGTCCGGACCCATGATTCCTGCGGAAACCGGCGGGGTGTCGCGCTACGGATAAAACCGGCGACAAGCTTGATACCCAATAATTTCGCTATCGGTGTCGCATAGAAGGTGCTGACAAAATCCCATGTATGAATGATATGAGGGCGAAAATCTTTGCAAATCTTATATAACTTAGGAAAGATCGCCGGATCCTTCCGCATTTTACGGATCAGAAAATGAATCGGGATCCCCAAATCCAGGACATCATGATAATGGATCTCTTCATTCATCACAGCCACCTGGAATTGGATATCACCGCTTTTAGAAAGCGCTTTCAGCAATTCCACCGCCTGGCGCTCTTTACCCCCCGCCCGTAGATAATCAATAAACAACAACACTCTCGTCATCTCGGCACCACTCAATACCCGGCAATAGTCCGCAATATGAACCGCTTCAATTTAGGTCCATACGCCTTGTAATTAAAATTGCGCAACCCAACATCCCGCCCATTTTCTCCAATCTTACGGGCATGGTCGGGGAAACGCAGGACATAGTCCATTTTTCCCGCAAATTCCTCTACATCATAATTCTCCGCCACCAGCGCATTATGGGCATCCACAAAATAGTGCCTGATCTCCCCCACATTCGTCGTTATCACCGGATTGCCGCTTGCCAGATATTCACCGATTTTATGCGGAAACCGGGCGCAATCCTGCAATGTCTGGCGTAACGGGATCAACAACCCCTTAGCGTTAAAATACAACGAGGACAGCTCTTCATCGCTAACTCCTGAAAAAACTCTCACACATTTATTTTTACTATACATTCCGATCGTTTCCTGCAACCGGCTCATCTGCGCGGCGCGACCGGCTACCACCAAATACAAAGAAACTTTCTCCAGGCAATCCACCAATTCAAACGACCGAAGAATGAACTCAACTACCTCAAAGTAATCCAGGTGGCCGCAGAACAAAAAATAGGATCCCGTTCCATTGCGCCTCATTCCCTGATATCTGGAAAAATCAGACAAAACCGGCACCTTGACAATTCGCGTATTGGGGGCATGCTTGCGGATCTGATCCATCAGGAACTCACTGATGGGCATGGCGCCATCCACCAGACGGTAGCCGAAGCGGCGGAATAAAAAGTCGTTGAAGTATCTGAGTATCCCTTTCCGGTCAGATTTCCCGGGATCGTATTCGGTCGCGGGCATAATCACCGGAATGCTCAATAATTTCAAACCCATCCGATAGAGGAAAACCGTCACAATCATCCGCGTGTGCAGAATGGCCACATCGATTTTTTTGCGGCGATGCAATCGGAATAACAATTTTATTTCATTGAAGATTCCAAACAATTTCAACAGATTACGTCTAATAAATCCAGGTGGCCTGAAAGGTGTGCCGGCTGTATAGATGTAATCGATCCCCTCCCACCGTCCTTCCGCCTTAAGAGACTCTCCCTTTTGGGGATTATGGACAGCCCGGTGGTTTATCACGGTCACATGCACATTCGCGGCAGTCAAAGCGCGACACAAGAGCTTCTGCTTCTGAGCTGGGGCGCTGATCGAATAGGGAAACCCCGATTCATTCAGCCACACAGCTTCGATTTGTTTCTCCATATCTCCTACTCCAGCCCCTTATCGAGTCCCAACTCCCGGCAATAACAATCATAGGTCCTGCGGATCCCTTCCTGTAATCCTGTTTTGGCATGCCAACCCATGCGGTTCAATTTTGAGACATCCAGTAATTTGCGGGGAGTACCGTCTGGTTTTGACGTATCCCAGATAATCCGTCCCTCGAAGCCCACATTTCGCTTCACCAATTCCGCCAATTCTTTGATGGAGATATCTTTGCCGGCGCCTATATTGATCACCTCTCCCACATCCGAATAGTCGTAGTGGTTCATCAAAAAAACCACCGCATCCGCTAGATCGTCTACATATAAAAATTCCCGCCGCGGCTCGCCGGTCCCCCACAACGTCACATCCGTTTTCCCCATCACTCTTGCGTCATGGAATTTGCAAATCAACGCCGGCAGCACATGACAATTCTCCGGATGATAATTGTCATTCGGACCAAACAGATTGGTGGGCATGACAGAGATAAAATTGGTGCCGTATTGTTCATTATAATACCGGCACATTTTTAATCCGGCGATTTTCGCCATGGCATACGCCTCGTTGGTGGGTTCAAGAGGAGCTGAAAGCAAATACTCCTCCTTGATAGGTTGCGGAGCCAGTTTCGGATAGATACAGGAACTCCCCAAAAACAACAATTTTTTGACTCCATACCTGAATGCCGCGTGCACCACATTAACCTCGACACTCAAATTTGAATAGATGAACTCCGCCGGATAAGTTTGGTTGGCCCAGATCCCTCCGACCCTGGCCGCCGCCAGGAACACATACTCCGGCCGCTGCATGTAAAAAAAATCCTCCACATCTTGCTGCCGCTCCAGGTCAAGCTCCTTATGACTTCTGGTGATCACGTTGAAATAACCGCTTCCCTGCAACTGCCGCAAAATAGCGGACCCAACCAACCCCCGGTGCCCCGCCACATATATTCTCGAATCCAACTGCATCATCTCCTCCTAAACAAAGGTCCCCAATTTTTCCCGGTCGGCCCTTACCATGATTTTCACCAACTCCTCGAATGTGATCGCCGGTTTCCAACCCAATTTCTCGTAGGCTCTACTGTAGTCCCCCTTCAATATATCCACTTCCGTAGGACGAAAATATTGGGGATCCACCTCCACCACCACATTCCCGGAATCCCGGTCGATGCCTTTTTCATTTTGTCCCTGCCCCCACCATTCCAGATGAATTCCCACCTCGCTGAACGCCAATTGGGCAAATTCCCGGACTGTATGGGTTTCATTGGTGGCGATGACAAAATCATCCGCATTGTCTTGTTGGAGCATCCGCCACATAGCATCCACATATTCCGGCGCATATCCCCAATCCCTGCGGGCGTCCAGATTCCCAAGATACAACTTCTCAAGGAGTCCCGCCTTGATTCGCACCGCGCTCCAGCTAATCTTACGGCTGGCAAACGTCTTACCCCTACGGGGGGATTCATGGTTGAACAATATCCCGTTGCAAGCATAAAGACCATACGCCTCACGGTAATTCTTGACAATCCAGAAGGCATATTGCTTGGCAATTCCATACGGGCTGCGGGGATAAAACGGAGTGAGCTCGGTCTGTGGAATTTGTTGAACTTTCCCATACAATTCACTGGTGGAGGCCTGGTAAAAACGGGCGGGGATCCGGGCTGCCTTTACCGCGTCCAACAAG
>JAHELQ010000456.1 GCA_024644125.1 Candidatus Aminicenantota bacterium
TCGCAGGAGGATCTGAACTTCTTCGAAGCGCTGCCTACGGGGGGGATTATCGCAACCCGGAGACTTGTCGGGGAGTTCGATATGGAAGAGCTTCATTTCTGGCAAAAACTCGCTCTATTTTATTTCCTTGATATTGTCGATTTTGAAAAAGAACAAGCCACTCGCGAATTGGACTCCAATATCGAGGAATTGCTCCAGCTTTATGATGGATTGGAGTCCCAGTCATTGGATTATTACCAGCTTTTCGGGATTGAGAGGGATGCGCCGGGCGGCAAAATCAAAGAGACATATTTCAGCATGGCCAAAAGGCTTCATCCCGATCGGATCGGCGATGCGCCGGACCCCGGAATAAAAGAAAAGGCGAATTTCGTTTTTGCCGCTGTGAACAAGGCGTTTGATATTTTGAGCGATGACGAGAAGCGACGCAATTATGACTCCAGGGGAAGACGAGGGGATTCGCAGGAAATAAAAATCCACGAGAACTTGCTGGAGAAAGCCCGGGTTCTTTACCGAAAAAGCCGGACCCTTTACAATGATAGGCGCTTTTGGGAGGCCGCCAGTTTGTTGGAAGAGGCCGTACGCCTCGATCCATCCAAAGCCAGTTATTTTCTTTTGCTGGGAATGGCCCAGGCGATGATACCGGAACAAAGACGCGCGGCGGAACGAAATTTGCAGCAATCGATCACATTGGATCCCTGGAACGCCGAAACGTACACGGCTCTGGGACTATTGTTCTTGTCCGAGAATTTAAAAAAGCGTGCCGAGGGATTTTTTCGGAAAGCCGTGATGGTCGATCCCGAACATCAGGTGGCAAGGAAAAAATTACTCGATCTCGGCGTAAAAGCCGTAGGCAAGAAAAAATCCTTTTTTTCAGCCTTCAAGAAAAAGTGATTTTGGTCTCTGTTTCGAGACCGGCCTCCCGTATCCGGGAGGCCGAAATAGTATTCTTATTCTAGAGTTCGATCTTCAGTTCGTTGTACATCAGTCCTTTGATTTTGGCCACTGTTTCTTCGACGTGTTTGAAGATCGCGATGGCTTTTTGGGACAGGTCTTTTTTGAATTCCTCGTCTACGATGCCTTCCAGGTTGATCATCACATTGTACAATGCTCCTTCGGCAGCCGCGGAAGCGGTGAGGCCCGAGACGCCTGAATCCGAGAGGGAATTCTGGTTTCCTTTTTCCGCTGCGATTAAAGCCAGTTCCGCGGCGTCACGGCATTTTTCGAGCACGGTGAAGGGGATTAGCGTCGCTTCTTTCGTGGCATCCTGGATCGCCTGGTTTCTCGCGATTTGATCCTCTTCGGTGTTTTTGGGAAGCGAGAATGCGTTCATGATTTTGTTGAAAGCATCTGTGTCCTTATCGATAGCTTCGAGAAAAAATTCTTTCAGTTTCTGACCTTTTTCCGATATAGAGACCATTTCCTCACGGACTTTACTATAAGCTTTTTTGCCGAAAGTAAGGTTGCCGACCATTGTGCTGAGTCCCGCCGAAAGACTTCCATTAAGAGCGGCGACACTTCCGCCGCCGGGAGCGGGGGAATCGGAGGCCAACTCGTCGGCGAATTCGATCAAGTTCATGGATGCCAATTTGCCCGGTTTCTTGAAGCGGTATTCGATGATTTTATGTTCCGGATTGAATTCAGACACTTCATTTAGACCGAGGGTGTGGGCAGCGATTCTGATAATTTCTTTTTCAGATACTCCTGTCGAACTTTCCTGCTTCGCCAGGAAATGACGTCCCGCTTCCACTATAGCATCTTTGGGAATCAAGCCCACCAATTCGCTGCCGGTGACTCTGACGCCGAATTCGGTGGCAAAACGTTCGGCCTCTTCGAAGACCCGGTACAAGGGAGTTGTTTTGTAATTTAAAAGGTTGATGGAAATCTGGGCCATCTCGTATTCCTCGATGTACCAGCCGACAGCGCGGACAGCTTTAAGGGTTCCGGGAATTTTCTCTTTTTCACCGGTTTCTTTATTTTTGACAGTGCGCCCGGCTTCCCGGATACGGGTGGCAATTTTGTTGGCGATTTTGACGCTCCTGGTATTTAAATTGACATTGTATGCGATCAGGAATTCACGGGCTCCGGTGACGGTGGCGCCAGCTCTGGCGTTGAATACAGGTTCGCCGAAATCGGGGCGGTATTTCTCCTGTTTCAATTTTTCAGGTAAAGCTTCGTATTCACCTTCCCGGATCCAGGCAAGACTCTTCCGCTCTTCTGTAGCTGCCGCTTCCTCGTACAAATACATCGGGATCTTCAGTTCTTCCGCCACGCGCTTTGCGAGCTTTCTGGAAATCTCTGCGCATTCCTCCATGGTAACCCCTGATACAGGGATAAAAGGGCATACGTCTGTGGCTCCCATGCGCGGGTGTGCACCGCTGTGCCTTGACATATCGATTAATTCAGAGGCTCTTTTGATGGCCTGGAAGGCGGCTTCGCCGACCGCTTCGGGAGATCCTGCGAATGTAACGACTGTGCGGTTTGTATCCTTTCCAGGATCGACGTCCAGAAGAACTATTTCGTTCACTTTTTTTATTTCGTCCGTAATCTTTTCGATAATGGACATGTCTCTGCCTTCGGAAAAATTAGGCACACACTCGACGATCTTTCTCATTGCTTTCTCCTTTTTTGATTTTTTTCTCTCCATTCCAGGATGTCTTTGTGGTGTCCGGATAACAAAACGTCCGGGACGCCTAAGCCGTTGTATTCGCGTGGTTGTGTGAATTGAGGGAACCCGAACTGGTCTTCGTTGAAGAAGGAATCGGTTTCAACCGACTCAGGATTCCCGATCACACCTGTCAGCATACGGCTGACACTCTCGATTAATACTTCGGCTGCAACCTCTCCGCCCATCAATACAAAATTTCCAATAGAGATCTCTTCGTCCACCAGGGTGTCGATCACCCGTTGATCGATCCCTTCATATCTGCCGCAAATCAAGATCAAATGATCCTCGGCTGCATAGTGTTTTATTTTTTTTTGAGTCAATACGTCTGCGTAGGCCGAAAAAAGAATGACGCGGCCGTCTCTGTGCGATTTGATGTGTCGTACCGCATTGAATAGCGGCTCCGGTTTCATCACCATTCCAGCGCCGCCGCCAAACGGGCGATCATCTACTTTCCGGTGTTTATCCTCGGTAAATTCACGTAAGTCATAAACATCCACAGAAATGCGACCACACTGAATGGCTTTAGCCAACAGGCCATATTCGAGGTAACTGTTGATCAGGCCGGGGAAAATCGTTATTATAGAAAATTTCATTTGTTCAGGTCCATCAAACCTTCCGGCGGGTCAATTACAATGATTCGTCTTCTTTTGTCTATTTTAACGATGATTGTGTCGGTAAACGGGATGTAAATCGTATCCCCTTCGCTATCTATTTCCAGGAGAGGATTTCTGGATTCCAGAGAAAACTGTGTAACTGTCCCCCATTGATGTCCATTAATGTCCTCTACTGTAAAATCAAGAAGCGACCGGGATTGTTCCCTGTCTGGCTCTCCCTCCCTGTAAATCGCGTATCCTATTAGACGATACGCTTCGGAAATCGAATCAACGTTTTGAAATTTAAGTACGACGTTTCCTTCGATTTCACGGCAATACTCTACACATAACGTCGAGAGGTATTTTTGGGACTTTAATGTTACCTTTTCCCCACTAATAAAAAGTAAATCTTCAAAATCAGGGGATGGTTTTACGAAAACCTCCCCCTTAATACCTCTTACTTTTAATACCTCTCCACAAAAAACCAACACATGCGACTACTGGTCGTAACGTTCAATAATTTCCAGGTTATACCTTCTTCTCTGCTTCATACCGGCAGCAGCAAGAATGGTCCTGATAGCTCTAGCAGTCCTTCCCTGTTTCCCGATAACTTTACCGAGATCGGATTGTGCCACTCTTAATTCAAGGATTGTAGTTTGCTCTCCATCAATCTGAGTAACCGAAACTTCATCCGGATTGTCGACCAAAGACTTGCATACTGTTTCTACTAGTTGTTTCACTTTCGCCTCCTTAATTATCGGCACTAACTTTCTTTATTAGCGATTTAACAGTCTGTGACGGTTTTGCTCCCTTGTTAATCCACTCATTATATTTATTGAGATCGATCTTTACCTCGGCGGGATTTGACATTGGGTTATAATGCCCGATCAAATCGATATACCTGGATTCTCTAGGTTTTTCTTTTTCAATGGCGACAATCCTGTAATATGGCCTATGCTTCGTTCCTGCTCTAGTCAATCTAATAGCTACCATTATCTACACTCCTACATTTATAAAACGTAACTTTACATCATTTTCGATAAAAAGTCAAACTTTTTCAACATCTTTCTAAAAAAGGGCTTCTTCATGTTTTTTTTGATTTCATTGAAATTCTTGAGAAGTTGGTTCACTTCCTGGACGCTCCGGCCGCTCCCTTTAGCGATCCTGAGGCGCCTGCGGCCGTTGATGATTTTCGGCTTGTCGCGCTCTTTGATAGTCATAGACTGGATGATGGCGGCCAGGTGTTTTATTTTTTTGTCGTCTATCGCATTGCTATTGATGTTTCCCATCATGCCCATATTGGGGAGCATTCCCATGATTTCGCTCATGGGGCCCAATTTTTCCATTTGTTGAAGTTGGGCTAGAAAATCTTCGAGAGTGAACTCGTTTTCCATCATGCGGCGGGCGATGCGTTCCGCCTGC
>JAHELQ010000050.1:0-8041 GCA_024644125.1 Candidatus Aminicenantota bacterium
TTCACCCCTTATTTGTATCCACCTGGATATCAGCATTTCGTGTTGGAAAACTACCTGGATAAAGTGGTGCCCATCAATGTCCGGAATGTGTTTGACAGCACCGTGACCTACAAAAAACTCACCTGGCCGGAGATTGTGAAGCTTGTTGACTATAGTTACCTGGATGGCGGGAAGATCGATAAAAAAACCTGCCAGACCTTCACGTGGACGATCCCGGTGAAGAAAAACCGTGATTTCACCCTTCCGTTTAATCTATCAAAAATCAATGCCCATAAACCAGGATTTTATTATATTTCTTTTGACAATTCATCCAGTGGGTATTATAGCGGAAATATTTTCCAGCTCACCGACATCGCTTTGGTGGCCAAATACAGCCCCAGTCAGGTGTTTGTGGTTCCTTTCAATATGAAGACCGGTGAGACGGTAGGTAAAATGGATTTCTCGCTCCTGGATGGAAACGGTAACGGGCAGAGCTTCGCCTCTTTTAAGGGGGACAAGAAGGGGATCGCGGTTTATACCCCGCCATTGCAAGTGATGGAGAAACATCCCCTGCTCAATAGTTTTGTCTTCTCCAAATCCCCTGAGAGTTTTATCTGGGGAAGCAAGAGCGACATGTTCGACATGTGGAGTTATCGATATAGCTATAATATAGATTACAATGATTCTCCCACTCATTTTTACAATCACCTTTTGACTTTTACCGACAAATACCTCTATAAAGGTGGGCAAATTGTCAAATTCAAGGGGATCTTGCGGCAGATCCGCGCAGGCATTATGAGAATCCCCTCCGTCGGCAAAGTGCAGGGGGAGGTGTATGATTCCCGGAACGAAAAGATTCACACCTTCATCGTCTCCTCCGGCAATGTCACATCCTTTGGCTCCTTTGCCGGGGAATTCAAATTGCCCGAAGACGCCCCCACAGGTTTTTACAGGATCCGGTTCATCGCTGGAATCGAGTCCGCCACACTGGAGCGCGATCTTCAGTTCTCTGTCGAAGAATACAAACCCGCCAAATTCGAGACCTCAGTCTCCATCGACCAAAAAACACTGGTTTCGGGGCAACGGTTGTCCGGCGTCATCAATGGCCGCTATTTGTTTGGGACGCCTATGCGGGACGCCAAAGGCGACAGCTCCTGGACATTGCAAAGCACGTATTTCACTCCGGCGGGTTGGGACCAGTATTCTTTCGGAACACCGGAATCCGATTACCAGAATACTATCCATAAGGCGGAATTCAAGCTGGATGGCGAGGGCAATTTCCGTTTCTCCCGTGACAAACTATTGGTACCTGGAAAGAATTCCGCCCAGTTGACGGTGTACGGTGAGATTCTGGACAAGGATAACAACCGTATCAGCGGCAAGGCTTCCACTATGGTGCACCGCGGAGAATTTTACATCGGATTGAAAACCGGCTCCTATTTTTTCAAACAGGGCAAGCCCGGCACCATTTCCTTCGCCACTGTGCGGCCCAACGGTATGGCCAACAAAAAAACGAAGGTGAATATAAAAATTACTCGGGAGGAATGGAAATCATTCCAGAAGAAAGACGCTTCCGGCGTGCTGCGTTGGCAATGGCAAAAGATGACCGAAGACGTTCTAGAGGAGAAGCTCTTTTTGGCTGCGGGAACTCTTGACAAAGCCTACACCTTTAGCAAGCCCGGTTATTACAATGTTCAGTTGACCGGCGAGGATAGTCTCAAAAATACCGTGAGCACTACCGGGCATTTTTATGTTACCGGTTCCGGGTATGTCAGTTGGGGCGTGAATGAAGGCCGGACCATCGACCTTGTGACCGATAAAAACTCGTACAAACCCGGAGAAAATATAGAATTATTGATAAAATCTCCGTTCGAAACCTCCACTGTATTGGTGACCGTCGAACGGGAGAATGTTATCTGGTCGAAGGTGGTTCGGCTCAAAGGCAACGCCGATACCGTTAAAATTCCAGTGGGTGAAGAATGTATGCCCAATGTATTCGCCAATGTCATCATACTGAAAGAAAGAACAGGTCTCAAATGGGATGAGGAAGGCAACGATAGTGGGAAGCCGGAGTTTTATGCCGGTTACAAGGAGATCAAGGTCGATGCCGCCCGTAACCAATTGGCGGTCAAAGTATCGGGCGATCGGAAATCGTACGAGCCGGGCGATCCGGTGACGCTGGAAATCCAGGTGACCGATTGGGAAGGACAACCGGTGGAGTCCGAGGTCTGTCTCTCCGTAGTGGACAAAGGTGTGTTGAATCTGGTAGGTTATGAATTGCCTGATCCATTCACTTTCTTCTGGAGCGATCGCCCATTGGACGTCAAAACCGTTTCCACTCTTAATGATGTTTTAGGGCGGCGGGAGTTCAAAGAGAAAGGGGAAGACCCCGGCGGCGACGGAGGCCTATCCGCTTTCGGCAGTGTGGTGGTTCGTAAGAATTTCAAAGAGAGTGCCTATTATTCGGCATTTGTCACAACGGATAAAACTGGCAAAGCGACAATAAAATTTAATTTACCTGAAAATCTGACCACCTTTAAGGCCATGGCTGTGGCGGGGACTAAAACGCACCGTTTCGGCAGCGGCAACACAAATCTTCTGGTGAAGAAAAAATTGATACTCAAACCCGCTGTGCCGGATTTTGCCCGTATATCAGATACCTACAACGCCGGCGTGACAGTCACGAACAACACCGACAAGCCGTTGACAGCTTCGGTCAAAGTGGAATACAAGGATATCGTCAAAGTGGAAGGTGATCCGACGGTTAAATCCATTCAATTGCAACCGGCGGAGACAAAGCCTGTTTGGTTTAAGTTCAAGGTTGAATCGCCCTTGACCGCCAAACTGACATTCAAGGCGGCGGCAGAGGGATCCAGCGACGGCCTCTACCAGGAAGTGCCGGTGCGCATGCCCCAATTTATGGAAGCTGTGGCCAGTTTCGGGCGGGTGGAAGGCCAGCCGGTGAAGGAACAGATTATCGTTCCGAAGGATACTTTTAGAGGTCTGGATACAATCGAGTTGACTCTCGCCTCATCTGCAATGGTAGGAGTGAAACGGAATTTCGATATTCTTCAAGAGTATCCGTACGATTGTCTTGAGCAACGGATATCGAAGCAATATCCCCTCCTCGGAGCCGGCGAATTTTTGTTGACCTACGGTTTATTGGATTTTGACAGGGAAGAGATCAAAAAAAGGGTGCAGCAATTGTTAGAGGCGATGCCCCAATATCAGGCGGGGAATGGCGGATTCAAGTATTATCCGGATTCCCTTTACCCCAGCCAATATTTGACATGTTATACCATGGAATTTATTCTGGAGGCCAGGCTCAAAGGTTACGCCATCGATGAGGGCATGCTCAAAAAGGCGCTGGAATATTTGACCGCGGTGGCCAAACGGGTCATTGACTCGAAGTATCCTTATTCCAGGAATGTCTATCTTCTGGTTCAATCCTATGCCGTGTATATTCTGTCGTTGGATGGCAAGTTGCCGGCGGATGTGGTCAACAATCTCTTCGAGGTGCGCGACCGGATTCCCTTTGACGGTTTGGCCTATTTGGTCAAGGCTCTGGAAGCGGCAACCGGACTTCCCGGTTACATGCAACCCGCTCTCGCCAGGACCATGATGAACAAGATGAAAGATGAACCCACCATGACCCATTTCGAAAATTACGAAGATGATTCGTGGTGGTGTGTTCACGAGTCCAACGTCAAGACCACGGCCATTGTGCTGGAAGCGTTGCTGACGGTCTACAAACGGTTCCCTTACGCAGAAAAAATCGCCCGTTGGCTCACTGATACCACGCGGCAGAAGAGGTTCCTCTCCACCCAGGAGCATATCCGCATCTTCCTGGCATTCGAGCGTTACTTCCGCGTATTTGAAGGGGAGACTCCTGAATTTGTCGCGAAGGTCTTGTTTAAAGATAAGTTGAAAATCAAAGAGGTGTTTAGCGGTAGGGATTTGAAGGCGCGTCTCAACCGGATACCGTTGAAGGATTACTGGCCCGGAGAGACATTGAATCTTACTCTTCAGAAAGAGGGGACAGGCATGTTATACTACCTGCTGCGTATGAAATATTTCCCCAAAGGGCGTGTTGAAGCCATCGATAGAGGATTCTCTGTGGAAAAAATATATAAAGATCTCAGCGGTAAGGTGATCGAGGATAACCGCTTCAAAGCCGGGCAGAAATACATCGTGGAGGTGAAGGTCACCACCAAAATGGAACGACCCTTCGTCATTCTGGATGATCCGTTGCCCGCAGGCCTGAAAGTGCTGAATCCCCGCTTCGAGACCAATGTGGCGGGAACCGAAACTCAAAAGATAAATTCCGACGATCCCTGGGGTGGGTATTGGGGGCACTTTTACCGGGCTGAATATTACTTCGACAGGGTGCAGGTATTCGCCGATTATTTGCGGCGTGGTACCCACACGTGGAAGTACCTGGCCATCGCCACTAACGATGGACGTTACTCCGTGCCCAATACTGTGGTGATGGAGATGTACAATCCTGAAGTGTTCGGGCGTAATGATAATCGTGATGTTGAGGTTTTTTCAAAGTAAATTTTTACGGATTGCCGGGGCCGCCGTGGTGGCGGCCCTGTTGGCGTTGGCAGTCTATTTTCACTCTTTCGACCCGTCCGTACTTAAAAACGGAGCCTATTCAGTTGATTTTTTCGACCGGCATGGGACATTGTTGCGAACCTATTTTTCCGGTAGCGAGACTTATGCGCAACGGAGCGTTACCTCAGAGGTGACGCCCCATTTCTTACGGGCCATTGTTTTGATTGAAGACCGGAAGTTCTACTCCCATAACGGCGTATCCATCCCTTCACTATTGCGCGCCGCATGGCAGAATGCCAGAGGGCAGCGTGTGGTATCGGGTGGATCCACCATCACCATGCAATTGGCAAAACTCGTCTATCGCAATCGACAGAGAACCATGTTCAATAAAATCTCCGAGATTTTTTCGGCCTGGCGTTTTGAATGGAACCTGCCGAAGGAACAGATTCTCGAGGAATACATCAACCGGTTGCCGTTCGGCAATCTGGTTTATGGTATTAAGGAGGCATCCCGCTTTTATTTCGGGAAGCATCCGTCGCAGTTGTCGCTAAACCAGGCGATATATCTGGCCCTGATTCCCAAGTCGCCCTCCAGGTACAATCCCGGAAAGCATCTCGCCTCCCTCGAAAAGCGCTGGCGCTCTATTCTCGACATTTTTCACCGGAAGCGGTTCATCAGTACAGATGAATATCTGCGGGCAGAGACCGAAGGAATCGATTTCAAAATGGATAGTTATCCATTCCAGGCGCCACATTTTGTCCAGCAGGTGAGGAAACGGTTCGGAGATCGAGAGGTCCCGCATCAGGTGCTTACGACACTGGACAACGCGATCCAGGACAATCTGGAAGGGATTGTCCGGGAGCATCTGGCGCGGTTGCGGCCTTACCGGGTATCGTCAGCGGCGGCTATTGTCATTGATAATCGATCCCATGAAGTTGTGGGGTATTTGGGATCGCCCGCCTATTTTGACGAAAGCATCTCCGGTTCCATTGATATGGTGACTGCCATGCGGCAGCCGGGATCGACGTTGAAGCCGTTTGTTTACGCATTGGCATTGGAAAATGGATTCACTCCATCGTCTATTTTGCCGGACATCCAGTTTCCCGCGCGAGGAGGATTTTTCCCCAAAAATCATGACGGGCGGGAACATGGTCCCTTGCGGTTGCGGGTTGCATTGGCTTGCTCGTACAATATCCCCGCCTTCTATTTGGCGATGAAATTGACTCCCGAGCGAATTATCCAGCAGTTACATAATTTTGGTTTTTCCTATTTCAGGGACGAACCGGGATTCTATGGTGAAACCATTGCGTTGGGCTCAGGGGAGGTCCGGTTGTTGGATCTGGCAATCGCCTATTCCGCTCTTGGCAATGGCGGACTTCTATTTTCTCCCGCCTTGATCAAAGGAGAGCCTGTGGGGAGCCGTCGGGTGATCACTCCTCAGATCGCTTTTTTGATTTGGGATATTCTGGCGGATCCAGGGGCGCGTTTCGCCAGCTTTGGGCATGATTCATCCATGAATCTCCCGTTTCCTGTGGCGATGAAAACCGGAACATCCAAAGGATTTCGCGATAAATGGGCGGTAGCGGTCAACACACTCTACACAGTGGCGGTTTGGATCGGAAATCCAGAAGGCGCTGATATGGCTGACCTTTCCGGCATCGGTACCTCTGCCACAATTGTGAGGGATATTTTTCTGGCAATCCAGAAAGATTGGACCATCGGGGCTGTTCCCGTTCCTCCGGGTGTTGTCAAACAGACGGTTTGCGCCCTGTCTGGTGAACTGGTTTCCGGTCAATGTCCGGACCGGGTAGAGGAATATTATTTGAACTCGCGTGTCCCAACCGAGGTTTGCACCTACCATTTCAGTGAGGAGGGGCGACTCAAGATTCGTTACCCGGAATTGTATAAAAAATGGGCGTCCAGGAATCATTCGCCGGATGTGACGGGTTTTCTATCCAATCAAACCAAAAGAATATCATTCCCACAGCATAGGGATTTTTTTTATATCTCAGATGCGATACCCCGGCAGGATCAGGAGATAAACTTCGAAATCATGGGCTTCCAGGCCGGCGAAAAGGTCGCGTTATACCTGAATGGCCAATTATTGCAACACATTGTGGCCCCGGCAAAAATTCCATGGCGGCTTCAGCGGGGTGATTTTACATTGGTACTCAAACAACAAGAAAAAATCATCGATTCCATTGAATTTCTAGTTAGATAATTTCTAGATGGGTCCAATTCTCTTGATTTAGGTATGGTTGCTTTTAGCCGGTATTTTGGTTAGAATAATATTCCGGTTAGCCGGAGAATCAAAAAATAAGGTAAAAAAATAGAGATAGATGAAATTTTATATTAAAACCTTTGGATGCCAGATGAATGTGAACGACTCTGAAAAAATGCGACACATTCTTGAACAAAAAGGCCTTTTAGCGATTGATAACGACGAAGATGCTGATTTGGTCATATTGAACAGTTGCGCTGTGCGGGAGAAAGCCCAGGAGAAGATTTTTTCGTACATCGGCCGGTTGCCTCGTGAGAAGCGGGTCATTGTCGCGGGGTGTGTCGCACAGTCGGAGCGTGAGCTAATACTTAAAACCAACCGGAAGGTGGATTTTGTTGTCGGTACTCACCAGTATTATGTCATTGATGATGTGTTGGATGAGATTGTCCGGGGCAATACACGGGGAGTCAAGGCTGATTTTTCCCGGCAATGGAGGGATATCACCCCAAGCATGGCGGCCCGGGACAGTAAGGTTACCGGGTATATATCCATCATGGAGGGTTGCGATAATTTTTGTTCCTATTGTATTGTCCCATTCACCCGTGGCAGGGAAAAGCACCGCCCCTTCGAAAAAATTATGGGCGAGGCTCAATTGTTGGCGGCTAACGGATATCAGGAGATCGTTCTCCTGGGACAGAATGTAAACAATTGGCAAGATTCCGGGCGTAAGATGTTGTTTCCAGATTTGCTCGCAGCTCTCGGGCAGGAGGTGAATGTCCGCTGGATTCGTTTTATCACATCTTATCCCGGTTACTTCGACAAGGAGCTCATTGGAGTGATGAGGCAGCACCGCCGCATTGCCCGGCATATTCATTTTCCCGCCCAGTCAGGCTCGACACGGGTGCTGAAAAAAATGAACCGAAGGTATACTCGCGCCCATTATCTGGATATGATCGAAAACTTCAGGCGTAATATCCCGGAGATCCAGTTCAGTTCTGATTTTATCGTGGGATTCCCTGGAGAGACGGACCATGATTTCCGGCTCACATTGTCGTTGCTGGAAAAAGTTCAATATGAATCGATATTTTCATTTATCTACTCCCCGCGCAAACACACAAAGGCTTTGGATTTACCGGATATTTTATCCTTGCCTCAGAAGAAAGAACGCCTCTATGAGCTTCAGCGATTGCAGCGGGACATCCAATTGAAGCACAACCGGGAATTTATCGGCTCAACAGTCGAGGTTCTGGTTACAGGGGAAAATTCCAGGGCTCCCGGTGAAAA
>JAHELQ010000050.1:8051-11121 GCA_024644125.1 Candidatus Aminicenantota bacterium
AATTTTGTTTCCAATACGCCTGAAGGCGTGTTTACCGATGTAAAAGTGGAAAGCGTCGGCCCATATTCTTTGAGGGGAATTGAGATAAAATAGGTGAATGGATGATGAGACAAGAAAAAAAAAAGGTGAAATGGGTTTTCCCGTTGCTGGTTTCGATTGTTGTTTTGGTGGTTATATTAGCAACGATTGTTTTATTGCCGCGAAAGATTGATGTGTGGGTATTGAAGAACTCGATCGTTTCTAGTAATTTTGATTTTATTTACGAACACTGGAATGAAGAACGCTTATTTGTATTGAGAGAAGGCGAAGACTATAAAGAGCTCGAAGCGGCCAATCAATTTGACCTTTATCTGAAATTGTGCCATTGGACTCATAGACAATGGGAGCATTCGGTTCCCGATCCCTATCCGTTGAGTAATGCCATCGATATATTACAGGACATCCGTTTGGGGAAAACCGGCGGATTTTGTGGTCAGTATTCCTATGTGTTGGCGGATGTCCTTAAATCTATGGGTTTTTTCGCAGTCCGCTATGTGGAGCTCTGGAGCAATGAGAACAAAAGCCATTTTGTGGTTGAAGTTTGGCTGGATTCCCATAAAAAATGGGTTATACTGGATGCTGATCAAGATATCTATTATGAGGATGCGAACTCCGGTTTGCCCTTGAATGCCTATGAAATACGGCAAGCTTTGTTCGAACCCAAAAAACGCAACGTGATTGCCCGCTCGACCGTCGCTCCCTACCAGAGCTTAGGGCCCAAAAAAATTGAATTGTATGCCAACTTTGCCGTGAGTTTGCGCTCGGATTTGCTGCGCCATACGAAGCCACTATCGGTCCAGGACCGCTTTGTGATGTTTTTGTTTTATAAAGACCGTTTCACCAATGAGCATTTCTTCGGTACCGGGGCGACGATTCCCTACATGCATGTCACTACGAGACTGGAGGATGTCTATTACGAGTGCGATTGGGCGCGAGTGGAATACCACGTGGCGAATACCAGAGATTCGGTTTCTCTGTATTTTTTTACCGACGGTTCGACGCCAAATTTTAAAGGCTTCGCCGTGAGCGTCGATCAAGGGAAGAAATGGAATCGTCTTCAAGGAAATTATTACGAAGTAAAGGATGCGGGACGAATTTTCACGGTTTTAGTCGCTCCGGTCAATATGTTTGACCGTTTCGGTTGTGTAAACGAGGTAAAAATCACTCTTTAGCGTTTAAACGCCAAAACAATATCCTGAGACGAAAGATATTGTTTGCGTTGCGCCCATGACCCGTAATGGATTGGTTCTTTGATTTCAAGACCGTACCGGGAGAACAATTCTCTTACTTTATTTTCTTCGAACGCGATACTGGCTTCCGGTATGGATTTATCAATAACTCTGCAACCCTCATGCTCTTCGTGGAATTTACTGTCTTTACGACTTACAAATTTTCGCGCCTCCGCGTCCAGGAGAAAAAAAGTGGCAAAACAGCGGCCTTCTTTTTTTAACACACGGGAGATTTCGCCAAGGTAATTATCTACTTCTTGTAACACCATATGTGTGAAAACGGATGTGAGAAAGACAAAGTCGAACGTACTGTCGGCGAAAGGAAAGCGATAATCGACGGCATTGTATTTCCCTCTGGGATTATAGAGGGTGTTGTAAATGTCGGCTACCTGGAAATGGAAATTGGAATATTCGCTGGAAATATTCTTCCGGCACCAGGATATTCCTTCGGTTACGATATCGATGCCTTCATACCGCCCGCTGTCGAGGTATCTGGTTAGAGGCAAAGCCATTCTACCGATACCGCATCCCACTTCGAGCACCGTCTCATCGGGTTGGAGATCCCCGATATTTTTAAAATAATTAAAAAATTCATTGCCAGTCGCTTCGAAATGACTGTCGCCTATAAATATTTGGGATCTTGCGGGAACTATTTTTCCCCGATTCCCCGCTAAAGATTCGATTAAATCGACAGGTAAATAATAAAGTTTTCGAAGTAGAGGAAAATGATAATACATTCGCCGTAACCAGGATTGAAGCGGACGTGGGAAATGTTTTCTTACTAGAGATTTCATCGTTCTGCCATCTATGAAACTAAATTATACAAAAAAAAAGAATCAATTGTCAAATACCCGCGGGCTGCGAAAATTTTATTTGTGGGAAAAAAATTAACAGAAATATTATAATATTGCACGTTCCTGGGGAAAAGACTTTTTCATTAATCGAGTCTTCCTTGACTTTATAGTCAAAATATGTTAAAAAGTGAGCCTGTGCAAGGTTTTCTAAATCCAGAGCTAAAAGGCAAGAAAATGTTCATTGATACAAATAACATCGGTGAAAAGGGGCTTTCCATTGCCGACAGTATCGCGCTTGACGAGAACCTGTTGGTTGAAGAAGGCAGCTTTTTCCTGGAAGACTTAGGTTATGATATCCGCTTCATGAGGGATGCAAATCAAATTAACGTGAAGGGGAAAATCAAAACATCGATCTCATTGGTGTGTGTTCGTTGCCTTGAGGAATTCGAGTTCAAAGTGAATTCGAATTTCGATGTGGTATTATTCCCTTCCAATCTGGTGACTTCCAATAATATTTCACTGAACGACGACGAGATGGAATATATTTTTTATGAAGACCAAAAAATTAATTTGATCAAGTTCCTGGTGGAGCAGGTAAATCTTTTTGTTCCATTAAATCCCCTTTGTACGCCCAAATGTAAGGGGATATGTCCCAACTGCGGGATTAATTTGAATTATGGGCAATGTAAATGTGAAAATTCAGTCAATGAGTTGAGTATATTGTTTAATAAACTTAAGAGGTGAATTATGGCACTCCCAAAAAGAAGACATTCTCATCAAAGAACACATAAACGGAGATCTCATCATGCGTTGAGCGTGGAAGGCCTGTCGGTGTGTCCGAATTGTAGCGAACCGAAATTACCCCACAGAATATGTAAAAGTTGCGGGTATTATGATGGTCGGAAAGTGACTGTCGGAGAAGAAGATTAATCGATGAAAACGTTGCAAGTAGCCGTTGATGCCATGGGTGGGGATCATGCCCCCGAAGTAGTGATCGAAGGCGTGATT
>JAHELQ010000050.1:11158-17823 GCA_024644125.1 Candidatus Aminicenantota bacterium
GGAAAAGAGAAAGAAATACGTAAGGAATTAAAGAAGTATAACTATCCAGCAGCAGCCGATATCCAAATTGTGGATGCTCTCGAACAAATTTCGATGCGGGAGCATTTTTTTTCGTATTGGCGTAAAAGAGAGCAGACTTCCATAAAAAAAGCGCTTGACCTTGTACAACAGGACAAGGCCCAGGCAATGGTCTCCGCTGGGAATACCGGAGCTGTGATGGCTCTTGCTAAAACTGTACTCGGCCCTCTCAAGAATATTGACCGACCGGCGCTTGCCCTCATGATTCCAACTTTAAAAGGGAATTCCCTGCTGATGGATGTTGGGGCGAATGTGGACCCAAAACCGAAGAACCTTGTGCAATTTGCTTTGATGGGCAAGATGTATTTAGAATTTGTCCAGGGAATCAAGAATCCCCGGATAGCTCTGATGAGTATTGGGGAAGAAGAGGTTAAGGGGAACGAATTGATAAAGAGTACCCATGCAATTCTGAAATCCATGGATATAAACTTTATCGGAAACATCGAAGGCCGGGATGCTTATATTGGAGAGGCTGACTTGATCGTAACAGACGGTTTCACCGGGAATGTGACTCTAAAGGTTGCTGAAGGTGTCGTCGACGTGATGCTGTCGATGTTGAAGCGGGAAATTATGACGAATCTGTTGTCCAAGGTAGGTTTCTTTTTCCTGAGAAGTTCTCTTAAACGGATCAAAAAGAAAATGGATTACGCTGAATATGGCGGTGCACTTTTGCTTGGAGTTGACGGTATTGTTATTATCGGGCATGGACGATCCAATGCGCGGGCAATAAAAAATGCGATTCATCTGAGCAGGAAATTTATCGAAGAAAACGTTCTCGCTAAGATTTCAGAGGAAATGGGATCTATTCAAGGAGTCTTGAAGGAGATCAAAAATGTATGAAAAATACAAAAATGCAATTGTAACCGGCGCCGCCCGGGGCATAGGCAAAGGTATCGCCAGAAAATTGGCAGAGAAGGGCATTAATGTCGTCATCTCTGATATCTTGATTGAAGACGCTGAAAAAACTGCTGCCGAATTGGCCGGGTTGGGTGTAAAAACTCTAGCGGTAAAAACCGATGTTTCAAATAAAGAAGATGTTGAAGCATTGGTGCGAAAAACGGTTACTGAATTCGGCTCCCTGGATTTCCTGGTGAACAATGCGGGAATCACCCGCGATAACCTTTCTGTTAGAATGAGCGAAGATGATTGGGACAAAGTTCTCAGCATCAACCTGAAAGGTGCGTTCCTTTGCTCTCAAGCAGCGGCGAAAGAAATGATGAAACAAAAATTCGGCCGAATCGTCAATATCGCTTCGGTTAGCGGACTTCTCGGTACACTTGGCCAGGGAAATTACGCCGCTTCCAAGGCAGGACTTATAGCATTGACGAAATCCATGGCACGAGAATTGGGGCGGAGAAATATTACGGTTAACGCTGTTGCTCCCGGCTTCATTATGACTGAAATGACCGAAACACTATCAGAGCAGGTCAAGGAAGACTATATGAAGCAGATTCCACTGAAAAGAGCCGGAACTCCGGATGATATTGCAGAATCTGTTTGTTTTCTGATATCTCCGGCTGGATCTTATATCACCGGTACAACGATTAATGTATCCGGCGGTTTACTGATTTAACGTGTCCGGTTTTGAAGCGTATAAGTAATAAGTGGTATTTTCACATAATGAGTACCGTAAGGTATAGTAAAATAACCTTAGAGGAGGATTAAATGACAAGAGAAGAAATTTTGACAAAGGTCAAAGGCGTGGTTTCCGAGAAATTGAATGTTGGTGAAGATCAGGTTACTGCAGATGCAAAGTTCGTTGAAGACCTGGGTGCTGATTCTCTGGATCAGGTTGAATTGATCATGGCTTTAGAGGATGAGTTCGAGCTGAAGATTCCTGAGGAAGAAGCTGAGAAACTAACCACCATCGGATCCGCGGTAGATTTTATCGAATCGAAATTATCATAAATTATGGAATTTGTAAAAAAGACCATTAATCTCCGAAGGGTAGTTGTTACAGGAGTTGGAATCATTTCCGCTGTGGGCAAAAATGCAATGGAAAGCTGGACGAATGTAAAAAACGGAGTTAGTGGGATTGCGCGTATCACGCATTTCGATCCCACTGAATACTCTTCCCAGATTGCTGGCGAGGTCAAGGATTACGATCCTCTGGCATATTTTGACCGCAAAGAAGTACGGAAGTATGATCCCTATATTCAGTTCGCGATTATCGCTTCCGATGAGGCGATCGAAGATGCTGGAATAGAGCTGAGTGGCTCCAATAAGGAGCGGATCGGCGTGTACATCGGTTCAGGTATTGGTGGAATAGCCACAATTGAAGAACAAAAAGAGATTTTACTGAACCGAGGGCCCAGCCGGATTTCTCCCTTCTTTTTGCCTGCCACAATAGCAAACCTTGCGGCCGGACAGGTTTCGATTCGCCACGGTCTTAAAGGTCCGAATCTGGCAAACTGTACCGCCTGCGCTACTAGCACTCATTCTATCGGTGAGTCTTATCGACTCATCCAGATGGGAGATGCGGATATTATGGTAGCTGGAGGTTCTGAATATCCTATTACTCCTCTGGGAGTTGGCGGTTTTTCAGTAATGAAAGCTTTATCGACTCGTAATGATGAGCCTGAAAAAGCGAGCCGGCCATTTGATAAAAACCGGGATGGTTTTGTCGTGGCGGAAGGCGCCGCGATCATGGTATTGGAAGACCTTGAGCATGCTGTAAAAAGAGGCGCAAAAATCTATGCTGAAATAGTTGGATTTGGATTTACCGGGGACGCTTTCCATATGACTGCTCCCGATCCGGAAGCGGACGGCGGATACAGGACAATGAAGCTGGCAATCGAAGATGCCGGTATTACTCCCAATGACATCGACTACATCAATGCTCACGGTACCTCGACCCCTCTCAACGACAAAATTGAAACTCATGCCATTAAACGATTGTTTGGAGATTATGCAGCTAAGGTCAGTATTAGTTCAACTAAGTCAATGACCGGGCATATGCTTGGAGCAACCGGTGGAATTGAAGCGATTTTTTCGGCGCTGGCATTGAGGGATGGTTTTATTCCGCCGACCATCAATTATGAAACTCCCGACGAAGAATGCGATCTGAATTACACTCCTAACAAGGGGATAAAAAAAGAAATCAATTACGCCATGTCCAACTCTTTCGGGTTTGGCGGAACGAATGGCTCCCTGGTCTTAAAGCGGTTTACCGGCCAATAGCACAAACTGGGAATCGCGACAACTGAAAAAATATATATCGATGAATACAAAAAAAAGAAAGGGGCGCTGTAGTGGCAGCGTCCCTTTCAGCGCTTTAACAGAATAAAATTGAAAATGCGCTGTCCGGTTTTTCCGTTTTTTCTGTACGAAGGAAAGCGTGGGTATAGACAGTAGGTGCAAAGGGGGAAGTCGGAAATTTGATTTATAGTGATTCCTTTTTTGATTAATGAGAGGGAGATTCCTTTTTTGATATCCAACCAGAACTTGCCATTTTTTTTGGGAATGAATATTTCATCTCTGTAGTTTTTTGAGGAGAATGTCTCATATAGATCAAGTCCGACTTCATAGCATGTGGATTCAATGGCCGGGCCGGTTACGAAATTAAGATCCTTCAGCCGTATCGATTGGTCGTTCACTATTTTCAATAGTTCCAACTCTATCCCGGACATAAGTCCTTTCCAGCCCACATGAAGTATACCTGCCAGCGATTGAGAGGAATTCCAGAAAAAAAGGGGCACACAATCGGCGGTCTTGATCACCGCGATTGTTCCAGGCTCGCTTAAGAATAGCCCATCGCCGGTCGTACCCTCTACTGCCTGGTTGGCAAAAACGATCCTATTCGAATGAATCTGTTTTAACTGGACCAATTTATTTCCGGGGAAAATAGTTTTCAAGTCTTCGATTGCAAATCCATTTTCAGTGAAGCCCATGATTATGCTGCCATCTTCACATATATTGAATGCAGAAGAATTGAAGGGGACATGTTCGAGTTTTTGTTTCATTGTATATTTTACAAAAAATAAACGATCTGTCAAATTTATAGATTTGGTTAGTCTGAAAATCGGTTTGAATGCATTTGTTAAAATAATTTAAAATAATAACAGAAAACGATTGAATTTAAAATTTCTTTTTTATACAATATATTTATATTATGGGAGTGGGTGTGCGCTATGAATAGATGTGAAAGATTAGAAATTAAAGAAGTCACTTGTAAAAAAAGCTTTAATGATTTTGTATTTTTGCCCTATAAGTTATATAAAAATGATCCAAACTGGGTACCTCCGCTGATTTCGGAAGAAAAGAAGTTTTATAATCCCCGGTGCAATGTGTTTATGAAGAGCAATCCTGTCACCCTATTTGTTTGCTATAAAAATGGGATTGCAGCCGGTCGCATCGCTGCGATCATCAATAGAGACCACTGGAAGCACCATTCGGATCGCGCTGCGTTTTTTGGATCCTATGAATGTGTGGAAGACGAAAAAATTTCGGAGGCGTTGCTATCCACTGCCGAGAATTGGGTGAAAGAGCGTGGCGCTGATTTATTCCGTGGGCCGACAACATTTTCTTTAAATAATATTTCCGGTCTCCTGGTTGACGGATTTACCGAAGCGCCTTTTATCATGATGCCTTACAATTTCAGCTATTATGAAAAATTTCTGGAACATTCAAATTTTAAGCCCGGGATGAATTTTTTTGCATATGAAGTGACAGACACTACAATTCGTTTTTCCACAGTTATTGACCGGTTGGAGAAGAGGCTGATGGAGCAGGATATAAAAATAAGGAGTCTCGATACGAATAACCTGGCGCAGGAGGCGGAAATAATGGAATCTTTATTCAATGATGCCTGGCGCGATAATTGGGGATTTATTCCTATTTCCCGGGACGAAGCTCTGGAAGATTTCATCCGGGTGAAACCTTTCTTGAAACCGGATCTGGTTTTTATTGCTGAACATCAGGGAAAACCGGTTGGATTTTCGTTGTCCCTTCCTGATCTCAACCAGGTATTGCAGCCACTTGGAGGTAGATTGTTGCCCTTCAACTGGGTACGCCTGGCCTTGAACATAAAAAAAATCACCCAGATTAGAGTGGTGCTGATGGGTGTATTAAAAGAATATCGAAGCAAAGGTATCGATTTTCTGTTCTACCAAAAAACAGTAGAAAACTCGCTCAAACATGGCTTTCATCGCGCCGAATTGTCATGGATTCTTGAAAACAATCATGGGATGAACAAAGTGTTGAAACACATCAATGCCAAAAAATATAAGACATATAGAATTTTTGAAAAAACAATTTGATTGTATTCTAAAATCAAGCCAAAAGGGTTGATGGTTTCCCTGTTTTTTCGACAAAAAGCTTGAGTTTTAGGGAAATTTGGCTTAAACTTAGTAACTAAACATGATTGAGGAGTAGCTATGAAACTTGATGATATAGTTATATCAAAAGGAATAATTGATAATTATTATAAAAAGCTGACCGATGCTCTCGAACTGGATGTCGCTCTAGTGGGTGGAGGACCTTCCAATCTGGTAATTGGAACAATTCTAGGTCAGAATGGCATAAAAGCCGCGCTTTTTGAGTCGAAACTCGCTCCAGGCGGCGGTATGTGGGGCGGCGGCATGATGTTTAATGAAATTGTTGTCCAGGAATCCGCATTGGGGCTACTCAAAGAAATGGGCATCAATTACAAGGTTTATGAGGAAGGATATTACACCGCAGACAGCGTTGAAGCCACATCCACATTGATTTCCAATTGCGTCAAAGCGGGAACCACGATATTTAACATGGTGAAAATGGAGGATGTCATGTTTCGCGAGACATCGGATGGCGATGGGAAGCGTATAAGCGGCCTTGTTTTGAATTGGACTCCTGTTGTTCATATGAACCTCCATGTCGATCCTCTAACCATTCGCTCTAAATATGTTGTGGACGGCACCGGTCACCCATCTGAGGTTTGCTCAATTGTTTCAAGGAAAATGGACGCCCGCCTCAATACTCCTACCGGAAAAGTGATAGGAGAAATGTCAATGTGGGCGGACCGTGGGGAAGAGATGACCATTGAAAATGCCGTAGAGGTTTATCCCGGTTTATATGTGACTGGTATGGCCGCCAATGCGGTGATGGGAGCTCCCCGTATGGGACCTGTTTTCGGCGGCATGTTATTGTCTGGAAAAAAGGTTGCACAAGAGTTGATTGGAAGATTGGGATCATAGTTGGATAAAAAATTTTGCCCGTATTGTGGCCAACGTCTGGTTTCGAAAAATATTGAAGGCAGGACTCGTGGATTTTGTTCTGATTGTAACCGGGTAATTTATGAGAATCCTGTTCCCGCGGCAGCCGCGGTGGTGTTGAGCGCTGATCGACAAGTGCTTCTGGTCAAGCGAAGTGTGGAACCAAAAAAAGGCGAGTGGTGTCTTCCGGGCGGATTTATTGAATTGGATGAGACTCCCGAGCAGGCTTGCTTAAGGGAGTTGAAAGAAGAGACAAATTTGAATGCTGAAATTGATTGGCTTCTTGGTGTATTTATTGGAAGTAGCTCAATTTACAAATCTGTTTTGATAGTTGGCTTCCTGGTAAAAAATATCGAAGGGCAGGCTGAGGCCGGTGATGATTCGGAGGCTGTCCGG
>JAHELQ010000457.1 GCA_024644125.1 Candidatus Aminicenantota bacterium
CAATGTGGAATTCAAGCCAGGGACATCATTGACGGAAAACGCCGCCACCATTTCAAGCATGGCGAAACAACTGCAGAAATACGACGAGATCGAGAGCATCTATGAGCTGGTTGGAAAGGGCTCCCGCGGTGGAATCAGCTTTCAGGAAGAGATGGAAAACCTATCGGAATTCACCGTCCGCCTGAAAGGAGGAATTCTAGGAAAAGCCGAGGACCGGATCATGGAACGGGTGCGCAAGAATTTCGCAGACTACCGGGACCTCAAGATTAAAGTATACAAGCCCCGGCTGTTCTCCTTCAAAGCCCCGCTGGAGATCGTGATCGCCAGCAACGATCTAGATGAACTGCAAACAGTGTCGGATCAATTACTCGAAAAGATCAAAGGGATTGAAGGCTTGATCGATCTAAAATCCAGTATGGAAGAGGGTTATCCCGAGATTCAGATCATTTTCAACCGTCCGCTATTGGCGTCGCAGAATATGACCATTAACGAAGTTGGCAGCCAGATTCGTAACAAAGTGGAAGGCGAAGTAGCCACCAAGTTTATCGAAAGCGACCGCGAAGTGGACATCCGGGTCAGAGTGTCGGAAAACTTCCGCGACGAAGTGGATAAAATTAAAAGAATCACCATTCGCAACGGCCTGGGCCTCATTGTGCCCCTCAAAGCGGTGGCAGATGTCAAAATAGACGAAGGACCGGCCGAGATTCGCCGCATTTCGCAGCAAAAATCAGCCATCATAACCGGAAATATCTCCGGCACCGACCTGGAAACAGCAACACAGGAAATTCTTCAAGCGGCAGCCACAATTAAAAAATCCACCGGTACCACCATTCGCATGGCGGGTCAGAGTATGGAAAAGGATGTAGCCTTTTCCTCCATGATTTTTGCCATTCTGCTGGCAATCTTCCTGGTGTACCTGGTGATGGCGTCGCAATTCGAATCCTTCAAAAAACCGTTTATCATCATGTTCACAATCCCGTTGGGGATTATCGGCGTGGTGATTGTGGGATTGATTTTCTCCCTGTCCATCAATGTGATCGTTCTCATCGGATTGGTGATTTTGTCGGGGATCGTGGTGAACAACGCCATCGTGCTGGTGGACTACACCGGCAAATTGCAGGATGAAGGGATGGAAAAACTCGAAGCGATCCGCACTGCCGCGAAGATTCGCTGGCGCCCGATTCTCATGACCACCATTACCACCGTTCTGGGACTCCTGCCCATGGCCCTCGATTTCAACGAGGGATTTGAAATCAGGATCCCATTAGCCGTAACCCTGATCGGCGGATTGATATTCGGAACGTTTCTGACTCTGGTATTTATCCCCATCGTGTACGGTATGGTGGTAAAAAAATAGCTGAGGAAATATGAACCTACCAGGATTTTCTTTAAAAAAACCGGTCACGATCATTGTTGTGATGGTAATATTTATAACCATCGGAATCATCTCGTTGGTGAAATTACCGTTGGAAATGTTCCCGGACACAGCATATCCCGGCTTGATGGTCTACGTTCCCTACGCCTCCTCCTCTCCCGAAGAGGTCGAACGCACCATCACCCGTCCATTGGAGGACATTCTCTCCACTATCAACAACTTGAAAAACCTCAACTCCACATCCTCATCATCCGACTCAAGAATCCACATGGAATTCGAAACCGGCACCAACATGGACGTTGCATCTATGGAGATCCGGGACAAAGTTGACCAGATTCGCTCCAACCTACCTGACGATATCGAAAAAATCAGTATCCGCCGTTGGTCCACATCTGATTTCCCGGTGATTTCATTTAGCATTTCACTCCCGGGAGGACACGAAAACCTCTATTTCCTGGCGGAAAACAAAATCCAACCGGAGCTGGAACGGATCGAAGGGGTGGCGAACGTCGATATCCGCGGCATCCGCAACAAGCAACTGACCATCACCCTGAAGCCCGAATTGTTTTATTCATCCACCATCAATATCCTGGATCTAATCGACACCATCCGCAACAACAATATCAACATTTCCGCCGGATACGTGGAGGAGAATCAGGATGAATATCAAGCCGGAATTACCCGTTTCCTGGTCAGAGTACCGGGAGAATTAAAACATGTTGAGCAAATAAGCGAACTTCCCCTGAATCAGCAGGGGTTGAAAATAAAAGACGTGGCCTCCGTGGTCTATGACTACCCGGAGAGAGAAGAATTCCATCGCCTCAACGGTCACGATTCACTGAGTTTTATGATCTACCGCGCATCCAACGCCAATGTGGTGGATGTGTGCCGGCGGGTGACCGCCACTATCGGCAGCCTGAGGCGCGAGGTGCCTGAGCTGGAAAAAATGGAATACCTCTCCTACAGGGATCAATCGGAGGACATCACCAACAGCTTGAGAGATCTCTCCTTCGCCGGCATCATCGGCGGCTTGCTGGCGGTTTTAGTCCTGCTATTGTTTCTGCGCAAATTCCGCAGCACCATTATCATAGCGGTCGCAATCCCCATGGCGGTCTTGTTCACCTTCAGCTTCATGTACATCTACCGGGCGGTATTCGACGGTTCCATCACCATCAACATCATCTCCTTGAGCGGCATGATGATCGCTGTGGGCATGTTGGTAGACAATAGCGTCGTTGTATTGGAAAACATCTTCCGCCTGAAAGAGGAAAAAGGATATCCGGCTCTCAAAGCCGCCATCGAAGGCAGCAGTGAAGTGGCAATGGCGGTAACCGCCTCCACCCTGACGACCCTTGTCGTGTTTGTCTCAGTGGGTTTTGTATCAGGTTCCGGATTCGGCCGCTGGATGAGCGCGTTTGCGCTCACCATTTCCCTGGCGCTGATCGCCTCCCTCCTGGTCTCCCTCACCTTTATCCCGTTGGCCGGCAGTAAATTGTTGACGGGAAAAGTCAAACCCAAAGCCCGGTGGCTCCTGGCAGTCACCGCCTTATACGAAAAGATCATCCGCTGGACAATTCGTAACAACAAAACAAAATTCGCCACCGTAATGACCGCAGTCCTGATTTTTGTGATGGGAATGCTCATGATGATGAATATCGAAAGGGAACTCATGCCCAGCAGCGAAGAGCGGGAAATGTCTATGACGGTCTACATGCCGCGGAGCTTTACGCTTGACCAAATGCATGAATTGTTCGGCGAATTCGAAAAAATACTCCAGGACAAAAAAAAGGAATTGGCGATCCACTACATCTCCACCGATTACGGAACGGAAAACCTCAGGCAGGGACGGTTCAGGGGTAGGGTGGATCTCTACCTCACAGAAGAGGGGCCGTCCATCACTGAAATCAAGAAAAAAATGAAGGATTTGCTCCCGAATCCTCCGGGCATCACCATCGAGTTCGGCGAACGCCGCCAAAGGGGCGGACACTCGTCCGGCGTCCAGGTGGAATTGGTGGGCATGGACTTTACCAAACTAACTGAATTGGCTCCGATTGTGGCGGATAAATTGCGCACAGTGGAGGATGTCGAAGATGTCATCTCCGATCTGGAAGGCGGCGATACACAGTTGATGGTGCGGGTTGACCGCAAGCGGGCGGAGAGTTCCGGGGTGGACAGTAGCCGGGTGGCGCGGACGATCATGTCCTCCATATCCGACCGGCCCATCGGCAAATTCAAAACCGACAACAAAGAGATCGACATCATCGTAAAAATCCAAAAAGATAGCGGCTTTTCCCAGGAGGATCTCAAAAACCTCACCTTGAGAAGCGGCGGCAAACAGATTCCCCTCTCCGCCATCTCCAGCTTCAGCTATAGAATGGGCTCCACATCCATCCGCAAGGAGAACAAAAAGTCAAAATTGCGGATATCCGTCAACTCATCGGCCAAAGGGATGACCAGGATCACCCAGAACATTACCAGGGTCATGGAAACCATCCCCTTCCCCGAAGGCTACACCTGGAGCTTCGGGTCCCATTGGCGGCAATTCCAGGAATCCGAAGCCGGCTCCAGAATAGCCATTATTCTCGCGTTGATATTTATCTATATCATCATGGCCTCGTTGTTCGAATCGTTTGTCCACCCCTTCACAATTTTGCTGACTGTTCCGCTGGCGGTGTTCGGAGTGGGATTTTTGTACACCATTTCGGGCATTACCCTGAATACCGCGTCGTACCTTGGATTGCTCACATTGTTCGGAATTGTGGTAAACAATGGAATTATTTTGATCGATCACATCCGCACCCTCAGAGGCAAAGGTTTGCCCAAAAACCAGGTAATCATCCAGGCGGGGAAAGACCGCTTACGGCCCATTGTGATGACCGCCATCACAACCATCTTCGGAGTTTTGCCGATGGCGTTGCCGGTCCTGTTGCCGCAACTGTTCCCCGCCGCCCAGGGACGCGCTCAGATGTGGGCGCCGATAAGCGTAGCGATTCTAGGCGGATTGTCCACCTCCACATTCTTCACCCTGATCATCCTCCCCACCTTCTACTCCATCTCCGAATCCGTCACCACTCGCGTCAAGAAATTTTTCAAATTCGAAACCCACCGCCCCGCGGTGTGATTTCACTATAAAAAAAAATCCCCCAAACTCTACACCTGCTTCAAACCAGGCGGAGCATGGGGGATCGTTCTCTACGCTACAAACCAGACGTTAACTAGCAGATTATTATGGTGTAGGTGGGATTACAATATTCGGGATAGGTGCAATAAGTATCGCA
>JAHELQ010000051.1:0-1604 GCA_024644125.1 Candidatus Aminicenantota bacterium
CATGTTCACGCTGTTCCCTCTTATTTGAGACAAATCAAGTTCAGAACATTGGATTCCTTGAAACGGATGATCGCCGGCGGCGAGGTGTGCCCCGCCGCTTTGGCGGAGCGGTGGTGTGGCGAATTCGACTTTTACAATGAATACGGCCCCACCGAGACCACCGTCACCTCCATCGAATGCAAGATCGATCCCCGGACCACGGTGCAAGAGATCCTGCCCATCGGCGATCCTATAGGCAATACAACCGTCTACCTCTTGAACAGGGATATGAGTGTGGCCCCGCCGGGAGTGGCGGCGGATTTGTACGTGGGGGGCGACGGCGTGGCCCGTGGCTACTTGAACCGGCCGGAATTGATGCATGACGCGTTTTTAAACGATCCCTTTGTCGACGGCCGACGCATCTACCGCACCGGCGATATGGCCCAGTTCGCCGCGGATGGCAGGCTGTATTTCCTGGGAAGAAAAGACCATCAGATCAAGATAGATGGCTTCCGCATCGAGGTGGGGGAGATCGAGCGGGTGTTATGCAACCATCCGGCGGTCAAGGAAGCGGCGGTGGCTCCGCGGCCGGCGGAAGACCGGCAATTGTTATACGCGTACGTCGTTTTTCTGGAGCAGGACTCTCCCAACACCATGGATGCGTTGTTCGAGCATTTACGCCGAATTTTACCCTCTTACATGATCCCCGCCCACATCGTCTCTCTTCCGGAACTTCCCCTTTTAGCCAACGGCAAATTGGACCGCCGGGGGCTGGGACAATTGGACATCGGCGCAGAAACGGCGGTGATTCCCCCAGAAAACGACACGCAGCGGACACTGGTGGATATCTGGGCCCGGGAGTTGGGTGTGGAACCGGGGCTCATAGGCATCGAACGGAATTTTTTCGAATTGGGTGGCCACTCCTTGAAAGCCATCGCCATTGTCTCTTCAGTGCAAAAAGAATTGGGGGTGAAGCTCTCGCTTGAGGCGATTTTCAAGTCTCCCACCGTCAAACAATTGTCCCTGCTGGCGGACCGGACGGATAAGGCGGACGTTGTTCCCCTAAGGCGGGCGGGACAGCGGGAGGATTACACGCTGTCGTCGGCGCAAAAACGGTTGTTGGTATTGCAGCAAATGGAACCCGATGGCATTGCTTACAATTTGCCGGAGATGTTCCGCTTCCAGCGCAAACTGGATGTGGATGCCTTGAACCGGCCATTCAGAGCCTTGATACAACGGCATGAAAGTCTGCGCACATGTTTTGTGGAGAAGGATCACCAACCGCGGCAGGTGATTCTCGAATCAGTCGATTTCGAAGTCGAAGTCTTCAATCCCGCGGAGGAAGAGTCGTATCTGGATGTAATCCGGGCATTCGTCAGAAGCTTCGATCTCTCGCAGGCGCCTCTCATGCGGGTGGGATATATCGATCTGCCGGGCGACGGATCCATTTTGGTGTTGGATATGCACCATATAATCTCCGACGCCCAGTCCCACCAGGTGTTAATGAACGATTTCAGGGCGTTGGAGCGGGGCGGGGAATTGCCCTTCCTCCATTATCAATACAAGGATTATTCCGAGTGGCAGCAGAGCGGCGCCATGACGAAGGTGCTGAAAGGGCAGGAAGA
>JAHELQ010000051.1:1614-13647 GCA_024644125.1 Candidatus Aminicenantota bacterium
TGGCTGGAACGGATGCGGGGTGAGCTGCCGTTGCTGGCATTGCCTTGCGATTTCCCCCGTCCGGCGTTTCAAAGCTTTTCCGGCGATTCGCTAGTGGTTCCGTTGGACCAGGACGTGTCAGACCGGTTGTTCCGGTTGGCTTCCCAAGAGAACGCCACCTTCTTCATGTTGCTGCTGGCGGTGTTTTCCGTGTTTTTGGCCAGGCTTTGCCGTCAGGAGGATATCGTGATCGGAACGCCTGTTTCCGGCAGGGTGAGCAATGATTTGGAGCGGATTGTGGGGGTATTTATCAACACTCTGCCCATCCGGGTGTTTCCTGCCGGAAACCGGACATTCACGGATTTTTTCAAGGAGATCAGACTATCGGTAATGGGGGCGTTGGACAATCAGTTGTATCCCTTCGAGGATTTGGTGGAGCGGTTGGCGCTGCAGCGGGATATGAGCCGCAATCCTCTGTTGGACGTGATGTTCTCGTTACAGGAGGTGGACAACAAGGACGGCGATCAGTGGCTGCGGGATTGGCGGCAGAACAACTACCATCACAAAATTTCCAAATTCGATTTGACGCTGGATGTCTATGCCGCGGATCGGCTCAATTTGGTGTTCGAATACGCGGACGATCTGTTCAAACGGTCCACCATTGAGCGGTTCGGCGGTTATATCCATGAGTTGGTCCAATCCATTCTGCAGGAGCCGCGAGCCTTGATACGGAATTTGGACATCGTGCCGGAGACGGAGAAGGAGACTCTACTTTTTGGTTTTAACCATACAAAGGCTGGCTCTGTCCCCCCCGAAACAGTGGACTGGTTTGTGCACGAGGCCTTTGCCCGGCAGGCGGGAAAACATTCTTGCTCCATCGCTAGCTTTAGCCGCCATCATTACGTGTCATACGGTTTTTTGAATGAAATGTCCAACCGGGTGGCCCGCCGCTTGCTGGAGTTGGGCGTCGGGGGCGACATGGTGGTGGGGGTGATGGCCGATCCCTCCATCGAGTTGATGGCGTCCATTTTGGGGATCTTGAAGGCCGGCGGGGCCTATTTGCCCATGGATCCCAACTACCCCCGGGAGAGGGTGAACTATATGGCAGAGGATAGTTCCATCCGTTGGCTGTTGACGGACCGGAGGGATCAACAATCATTGTCCGCCGGAATGAAATATTTCCTCATAAAGGACATTGTCAAGGGCAACGGTTCAGTCGCCGCTGTGGACACCGTCGTCAAGCCCCACCATCTGGCGTACGTCATCTTCACCTCCGGCTCCGAAGGGCGGCCCAGGGGTATTGGCATCGAACACCGTTCCTTCGCCGATTTTGTCGATTGGGCTATCGAGATCTTTGGGCATAAGACGGGATTTCGCTCGTTGGTTTCCAATTCCATCGCCTTCGACGGTTCCGTCCAGCAGATATTCCCGCCGTTGGCCACCGGTGGGATCTTGTATTTCATACAACGGGAAACCCGGCTCGAACCGGATCGTTATCTGGACTTTTTGCAAAAACACAAGATCAACAATATCGACGAGGTTCCTGTGATGATGAACGGATTGTGCGAAACGGGCCCAATTGGGGAAACCGGAGATTGGCTGCCGCATTTGACTCATTTGTGCCTGGGGAGCGAATACGTTCCTATCGAGACGGTGCGCAATTGCCGCCGCAAATTGAACCAGCAGGGGCATATCATAAACGCCTACGGCCCCGCCGAGGTGTCGGTGGAAACCACCTATTATTATTTCGACGGCCGGGACACGGACGAGCGGTCCTTGATCGGCCGTCCCAGACAGGGCTTGCGGATTTATATCGTGGACAGCTACAACCAAATCGCCCCCATGGGCGTCACAGGGGAAATTTGTATTTCCGGAGTCGGTCTGGCCCGAGGGTATATGAACCGGCCGGAATTGACGCGGGCGAAATTTTGCCCCAATCCGCATAGCGGCGTTTCCGGCGATCTGATGTATCGCTCCGGCGATTTGGGGCGGTGGTTGCCGGACGGCAATATCGACTATTTGGGACGCATCGACCAACAGGTGAAAATCAGAGGGATCCGCATCGAATTGGAAGAGCTGGAATTCTTGCTGAAACGACATGACGCGGTGCGGGACGCCGTAGTGGTGAGCCTTGGGAAAATCAAGGACCAACAGGGCAGTGTTCGCGATGCGGACACGTATCTATGCGCCTATGTGGTGGCGCGGCCATTGGAGAGCAATGATGCGCAGTTGTCCGCAGGGTTGAGGGAGTATCTGTCCGGGAAATTGCCCGCCGGCATGATTCCTTCGTTTTTTGTGAAAGTGGAACAATTGCCCCTCAGCCCCAACGGTAAGGTCGACCGGCAGGCGTTGCCGCTGCCGGAGTTGAACGGCGGCTCGGCGACGCAAGCGCCGCGGGATTTGGTGGAGGAGAAATTGATTGAATTGTGGGCCCGGGTGTTGGGGATCGACGCCGCCAGCATCGGAGTGGAGGCGGATTTCTTTCTGCTGGGCGGCCATTCGTTGAAGGCCACCATCCTGGTGAATATGGCGCGCAAGGAATTCAATGTCCATTGCCCGTTGGCGGAATTGTTCAGCCGGCCGGTGATTGCGGAATTCGCTTCTTATATCCGCGGGGCCAGACGTCTGATATACGACAATATCCAACCGGTGGAGAAACGGGAATGGTATCCTCAATCCTCCGCTCAAAAACGGTTGTTTTTCCTGGATCAATACGAATCCATTGGAACCGCCTACAACATGCCGGAAATTTTGAAAATAAATGGAGTTATCGATCCCGAACGATTCGAAGGGGCGGTGAAACAACTGATTGGGCGGCATGAGGTGTTGCGGGCCTCGTTTCTATTCGCCCACAACGAACCGGTTCAGATTGTCCATCCCTTCGTGGATTTCCAACTGGAACGGATCTCCTTGACGGATGAAACTCCCGCAGACGTGATCCGGGCCTTCACCCGCCCCTTTGATTTGAGCCGGGCTCCATTATTGCGGGTGGGCATCGCTTCCAGAGGGGAAGATGAGCATTACTTGCTTTACGATATTCACCATATCGTCAGCGACGGCACGTCCATGGAAATTTTGATCGAAGACTGCTCCGGATTCTATAATGGCGCGGACTTGCCACCTCTGGCCATTCATTACAAAGAGTTCGCTGTTTGGCAAAACCAACTGGCCAGTTCTGGGGCCATTCGCAAACAACAGGATTATTGGCGGACGGTGTTTCCCCAGCATCAAGAATTGCCCCGGTTGTCCCTCAAGACCGATTTTCCCCGCACATCCCAATTCATTTTTGAGGGCGATCAGTACGTCTTTTCCATCGGCGACGACACCGCTGGCAGTTTCCGGGCCCTGGGGGCGCGGGAGGGAGCCACGCTCTATATGAACTTGTTGGCGGTGTTCAATGTGTTGTTGTTCAAATATACAGGGCAATCGGATATTGTGGTGGGCGGCGCCACCTCCGGGCGGCAGCACAGCGATTTTCAAAAGGTGATCGGATTTTTCATCAATTCATTGCCGATGCGCAATTATCCCGATGCCTGGAAAACCTACGCGGAGTTTCTCAGAGAGGTGAAGCGCAATTCATTGAACGCGTTTGAGAACCAGGATCTACAATTCGAGGAATTAGTGAGCCTCCTGAACATCCCCCGCGATGCCTCCCGCAATCCGTTGTTCGACGTGTTGTTCGTGTTGCAAAACTTCGAGCGGGGCCAGGCGGCGGAGGGGGGCATGAAGGATGTCAGTTTCTCTTTCGTGCCCAACAACGCCACCACCGCCAAATTTGACATTCAATTGGTGGCCATGGAGTTGGGAGGAGAAATCCGGTTGGCTATCGAATATTCAACAAAATTATTTCACCGTTCCACTATCTCCGCCATGGCGGGGCATTTCCTGGAAATTGTGGAGCAAGTGGCGAAACACCCGGAGATCCTCTTGAAAGATATTTTTCTGGGGTATGTGTTACAAGATGCGGCTGTTCCGGCCCAATTTGAGGATGCCGGCGATTTCGCCCTTTAAATCGAATTCGAGGCTTAGAAAATGATAAACCACAACAAATTGTTATTGATTTTACTACCGTTTTGGGATCCGCTGATTCCCCCGTTGGGGCTGGCATGCTTGAAAGGGGAGCTGGTGGAAAAAGGCCACAAGGTCACGATTGTGGACGCCAATGTGGAGAAATGTTTCCGCGATATCTACGACTATTATTTTCAGCAAATCGAGGCGTTTCTACCTAGAGGCAAAGGCGGCCATATGCTGAACGTCGGCATGGAGCTGTTGCAAAACCATTTGATGGCCCATTGGCGTAAGGAAAACCACGACGATTATATCCGCCTGGTGCGGATCATGTTCGCCAAGACCTTCGGATTCGAACTGTCCCTCTCGCAAGCGGAGACGTTGAACCATATAATCGGGCAATTCTTCGTCAATCTGGAGGAATACATGAACCGGCAATTGTCCCAACACAAACCGGCGATTCTCGGCTTTTCGGTGTATGGCGGAACATTGCCCGCGTCGCTTTGCGCCGCCGCCCTGGCGCGGCAATGGGATCCGGACATCGAGCTTCTCGTGGGCGGTGGTGTGTTCGCCGAACAATTGGCCCCCGGTTCCGGTAACATGGACCGCTTCCTGGAGGAAACCCGCCATCTGATCGACCATGTGTTTATCGGCGAAGGGGAATTGTTGTTGATGAAATACTTGAATGGGGAATTGGACCGGGAGCGGCGGGTTTATTCCATTGCGGATATCGGTGATGACACCCTGGATTTGGCGTCCGCAGTGTTGCCGGATTTCAGTGATCTGGAACTGAGCCATTACCCGGCCCTATCGTCCTATTCGTCCCGCAGTTGCCCGTTTCGTTGCGCTTTTTGCTCCGAAACCGTGCAATGGGGCAAGTTCCGGAAGAAGGATGTGTCCCGGGTCGTAGACGAATTGCGGCGGCTCTACCGCCTGCACGGCCGCCAATTGTTCTTGATGGGGGATTCATTGATGAACCATATCGTCTCGCCGCTGGCGCTGGCGCTGGTGGAATCGGATGTGGCCATGTATTGGGACGGCTATTTGAGAATCAGCCCTGAGGCGGCCCAGCGGGAGAACACTTTTTTGTGGCGCAAGGGCGGGTTCTACCGGGCCCGGCTGGGAATCGAGAGCGGTTCGCAACGGTTGTTGGACGCTATGGGCAAAAAGATCACCTTGCAGCAGATAAAGGATGCCGTCGTGGCGTTGGCGGAGGCGGGGATCAAGACCACCACCATGTGGATTATTGGCTATCCTGGGGAGACGGAGGAAGATTTCCAGCAGACATTGAAATTGTTAGAAGAGATGAAGGACGACGTGTATCAAGCCGATTGCAATATCTTCCGCTATTTTGTGGAGGTACAGGCCAATTCCCCAGACTGGGCCCAGGACAACGAATTATTGTATCCCTCCTGGGCCGGCGACATGCTGCTGGTGGACACATTCGTGGTGAAGGGAGTTCCCTCGCGGGAGGAGACCATTGCGCGCCTTGATCGCTTCATGCAGCATTGCGCCGCATTGGGGATTCCCAATCCCTATACCATGCGGCAATTGCACCAGGCGGATCTCAGATGGTGCAACCTTCATGTGAACGCTGTCCCATCGCTCCTGGATTTGGTGGACGGCGGCGGTTATATCAATGAATGCAGGAATGTGGAATTGAGCGAACTGGCGGGAAACACCCTGGATGACGAAGGGGATTTTTGCCTCTAATCAAGAATGGAATAAGGAATGAACATGGCTCAAAAACAAGATTGGATCAATCAGGCGGCTGCGGTTGACAGGAAAGACAAAGAGAGGAAATATTGGTTGGCGGCGCTGATGGATTTCGGGGGGCGGGTGTCGTTCCCTTATGATATCAACGGCGGAGTCTTCACGGAGGAGGCGGAGCTGGAAACTCATAGTTTTTTCTGGGAAGGCCGGTTGCGAGATACATTGCTCAAGATATCGAACAATTCCGACGCCCGTTTGCATATGATTCTAGTGGCGGCGGTTTCGGCTCTGCTAGCCAGATATTCAGGGCGGGACGACATTGTAGTGGGTACGCCCATCTACACTCAGAACGGGCATTCTAAATTCGTCAACACCATGCTGGCGTTACGCCATCGACTGGACGAAACCGTAACCTTCCGCGGTTTGCTGGGGTTGGCCAGGAAGACATTGCACGAGGCTGTGGAACATCAGAATTATCCATTGGCCATGCTACCCAATCAATTGAAATTGGAAGAGGAGGGTGAGGGTTTTCCCCTCTTCGATGTGACAGTCATGTTGGCCAATGTGCAGCCTAAAGCGTATCGCGATGGATTCAACGCCTCGATCCATTTTACCTTTACCCGCGCCGGCGACAGGATCGACGGAGAGTTGGAGTTCGACTCCCGTCGCTACAAGCCGGACACGGTGCGGCGGATGCTGGACCATTTGGGCAACTTGATCCTCTGGGCCGCCGGCAACGCCGATGAGCCGATGGCCCACGCCGCCATATTGTCTCAGGAGGAAATAGATTTTCAATTGCGGCGATTCAACGATTCCCAAAAAACAGAGCCGCGGTTGAGACCAGTGCATTATTTGTTTGAAGAGCAAGTGGATCGGAATCCCCAACACATTGCCCTGCGCTCGCTGGGGGACAATACGGATAAAAATCTTAGCTACCGGGAGCTGGATAGGGACGCCAACCGCCTGGCCCACTACCTGATCCGGCATGGCCAGGTGAAGCGGGATGTCCCGGTGGGTATCCTATTGGACAACAGTTCCAATCTGGTGATGGCGATTCTGGCCATTCTAAAAGCCGGCGGGGCGTATGTGCCTCTGGATCCCAATTTTCCTGAGAACCGGTTGCAACATATTGTCAGGGATTCGGGGCTGGGCACCGTTATCTCCGAAAAAAAATACATCCGCCTATTGAACCGGTTGCAATGGGAATGTTCCGTTTTGAAGACCTACTTGTGCCTGGACACGCGCAATGTGTCGGTGGAGGTGGAGGCCGAGGAAAACAGTCTGATGGACAAGGATCTGTGGGAACACGTGAACGACCAGGCGGATGACGATATCGACGCTGGCGGCTGGGTCAGCAGCTATACCAGCGAGCCCTTCAGCCCCCAGGAAATGAAAGAGTATAGCGACAATATCTGGAACAAACTCCAACCGCTGCTGGGTCCCTCCACGCGTGTGTTGGAAATCGGTTGCGCCTCCGGCTTGTCAATGTATCGAATCGCGCCTCATGTGGCCCTCTATTACGGCACGGATCTGGCGGAGGGTGCAATCCGCAGAAATCGCAGAAAAGTGAAGGACAATGGTTTCCGAAACATCAAATTGGCCTGCGTGCCGGCCCACGACATCGACCGGTTGGATGAAAACGGGTTTGATCTCATCATCCTGAACAGCGTCATCCAATGTTTCCACGGGCATAATTATTTGCGCGATATTATTCGCAAAGCCGCCTCTCTCTTGAAGGACAAAGGATATTTATTTGTCGGCGATGTGATGGACCAGGACCGGAAACGGGATTTGATCCGGGATATGGTGGAATTCAACCGGCGGGAAAACGGCAAGAACCGGCGGGCCAAAACCGATTGGTCCAGCGAGTTGTTCGTGTCCCGGTCATTTTTCCGGGATCTGCCGCATGAGATGCCCTGGAGCGGCCGGGTGGAATGCAGTCGCAAGGACTACACCATCGAGAACGAGCTGACGAAATTCCGCTACGATGTTCTGCTCACTATCGATAGGTCCGGGGCTGGAATAGATGGTTCGAACAAAGTGCAAAAGAGCAAATATCAACACGATCTCACCGCTGTCGAACCGCTGCCGGACTTGCGGCCGGAAGTGGGAGTGACGCCGGACTTCATGGCCTACATCTTGTTCACCTCCGGCTCCACCGGCAAACCCAAGGGGGTTGTGGTGGATCATGGTGGATTGTCCAACTATCTGCAATGGGCGGCTGCCCGTTATTTGAATGGCGACCGGCGTTTGTTCGCGTTGCACACCTCAGTATCCTTCGATTTGACCGTCACCTCTTTGTTCACCCCCCTGATCCACGGAAAAACAGTGGGGATCTACGTCAACCGCCAAAAGGGATTGGCTCTGGACCAAATCATCGACGATCACGAGGCGGATGTGGTCAAATTGACCCCTTCACACCTGAAGATGCTGCGCCATAAAGTGTTGGACGGAGGCAACGGAGCTGTGAAGTGTTTTGTTGTGGGGGGCGAGCAATTGGATGTTTCTCTGGCGGCGGACATTTACCGTAAATTTGACCAAAAAGTCGCGATATTCAATGAATACGGCCCAACCGAAGCGATTGTCGGCTGTATGATTCACCAATTCGATCCCCAATCCGACACAGGGCTGGCTGTTCCCATCGGAACGCCCATCGAGAACGCTGCCGTGTATATTCTGGACAGGCATCTAGCTCCCGTCCCTTGCGGCGTGACTGGAGAACTCTATGTAGCTGGCTCTGGGTTGGCCAGGGGCTATTTGAACGCTCCGGAATTGACCGCCGACCAATTTATCCGCAATCCTTTCACGCCGGGGGGATTGATGTATTGTACCGGCGATTTGGCCCGGTTTCTGCCGGAGGGAATCATCGAGTTTATAGGCCGTAGAGACCAACAAGTCAAGATCCGGGGGCATCGCATCGAGTTGGACGAGGTGCGGCACAAGATTTTCCAATATCGGGAACTACCGGAACGGAATATGGCCTTCGCCGCTGGGGCCCCGGAGTTGGCGGAACGCGTCAGGTGCAGCAAGTGTTTGTTGCCGGACAATTTTCCAGAGATCGAAATGGACGGCGACGGCGTGTGCAATGTCTGCCGTGAGTATGAATCCTACAAAGACAGGGCGGACAGCTATTTCCAGAGGATGGACAAGTTCCTGGACTTGATCGAGAGATCGCGGGCCGGAACGTATGATTGCCTGCTCCTCTACAGTGGCGGCAAGGATAGCACCTATGTGTTGTATCGGTTGGTGGAACTGGGATTGAAGGTGTTGGCCTTCACTTTTGACAATGGCTTCATTTCCGACGCGGCTTTGGAAAATGTCCGCAACGTGACCTCCACATTGAAGGTGGACAGCATTATCGACTCCACCCCCAACATGAACCGCATCTTTGTCGAGAGTCTGCGGCTCCACCACGATGTGTGCAACGGCTGCTTCAAGGCGGTGAACGCCTTGGGAATAAAGGTGGCGCGGCAGCACGGCATCAACGTCATCGTCACCGGTGTGTCGCGGGGGCAGATATTCGACATCAAACTTCACGGCCTCTACCGTTTGGAGGTATTCGACCATGACGAGATCGAACGCAAGCAATTTTTATTTAGAAAGAACTACTTTTCCCCGGATGATTCCATCACCCGCTTGCTGGGAGGGGATATCACTGAAGATGAGTTGAAGAACCTCCATTTCGTGGATTTCTTCCGCTATGAGGATATATCTGTGGATGGAATCATGACCTTCCTGGGGGAAAAGGACGCCTATTGGAATTTGCCCCGCGATACAGGCTTGTGTTCCACCAATTGCCGCATCAACGATGTGGGCATCTATGTTCACCTCATGGAAAAACGGTTCCACAACTACGCTCCGCAATTGAGCTGGGATTGCCGGTTGGGACTAATGGACCGTGAGGAGGGGCTGAAGGAGATCGCCTTCGACTCCAATCCCCGGGACATCGAAGAAAAGTTGGCGGAGATTGGCTATTTCGACCCGGTGTCTATCAAAGAGGCGGTGGTGGTGGATCAACGGGACGACGAGGGGGACAGACACCTGGCGGCCTATGTGGTTTGTGAAGGAGCAATCGATACGGACCGGTTGCGGGAGTATCTGCGACGGGAGCTGCCGGATTATATGGTTCCCGATTATTTCGTCCAAATCGACCGTGTTCCCCTGAACGCCAACGGGAAATTGGATCACAAGGCGTTGCCGTCGTGGCGCGGAGTGTCGGGCGCCGACTATAGGGCGCCGGAAGGGCCGTTGGAAAAGACGTTGGCGGAAATTTGGTCGGATATCCTGGGCATTCCCCAACATTCCGTCAATGCTGACGCCGACTTTTTCAGCCTGGGGGGCCACTCCCTCAAGGCGACGTTGATGGTGGCCCACATTCACAAAAAACTGGATGTGAAAGTCCCTCTGGCGGATGTGTTCAATCACAGCACCATTCGCGCGTTGGCCAAAATCATCGGTCGCCAGAACCAGGAACGTTTTGTCCACATTCCTATGGCTGCTGCGCAGGACTATTACGAGGCCTCTCCGGCGCAAAAGAGATTGTATATTATGCAACAAATGGCCCAAAGGGGCACGCATTACAATATGCCGATGGCGTTGAAATTCCAGGGTTCAGCGGATGAAGACCGGCTTCTGACTGCCATGAACGGTTTGATCCGGCGACACGAGGGATTGCGAACCTCGTTCCATGTGAAAGACGACTGGGTGGTGCAACAAATCAGTCCAGGCGTGGAGTTTTAATTCGAACATTACAATATGGACTCCCCGGAGCGGTTAAAAGAGATTGCCGGTGGATTTATACGGCCATTCGACCTGGCGAAGGCCCCACTCATCCGCGGAGGTCTGGTGGAAACCGGGGATTCCGGTTATTATTTGCTGATTGATATCCACCACATCGTATCGGATGGGATCTCCTCAGGCATACTGGAAGGGGATTTTATGGAACTGTACAACGGCGTTGAATTGTCGCCGTTGCGCTTGCAATACAAGGACTTTTCCCAATGGCAGCATAAAGAACTCAAACTGGGGCTATTAAAGCAGCAAGAAGCTTTTTGGTTGGCCCAATTCAAGGATGGCGTCATGCCTCAGCAGTTGCCTTTGGATTTCCAGCGACCACAAGAAAAAGATTTCACAGGCAATGCCGCCCTCTATCCATTGGATGATGAGTTGAGCCGTCGGTTGTCCGCCATGGCGGCGGAGCGGCAAGTGACACTGTATATATTGCTTTTGGCCCTGTTCAATGTTCTGATGTATTGGTTGTGCCAACAGGATGAAATCATTGTTGGAACCGCTGTTGGCGGTCGTAGGCACGCGGATCTTGATCGGATCGTGGGTATATTCGCCAATATGTTGGCCCTGAGGAATTTCCCCAGGGGAGAGAAACGGTTCGTGGATTTTTTGATGGAGGTGAAGGAATGCTGCGTCTCCGCTTTCGAACATCAGGATTATCCGTTTGATAGATTGGTGGAGAAAGTTGTGACTTCACGCGCTCCAGGTCGCAATCCGATCTTCGATGCGGTGTTCGAATTCAACAGTTTCGTGGACGGCACGTCGCGGGATAATGACGCCCGCACCCTGACATCGCGGCGTCAGGATATCGGCGCAGGTACATCTATGTTCGATTTATTGTTCGACGCCACCGACATCGGCGGCAAGTTGTTCTTCAAGGTGGAATACAGCACGTCGTTGTTCAAGCAAGAGACCATCGACCTTATAGTGGATTGCTTTTTCCAGATCATCCGCCAGGTTGTGAACCGCCCGAACCTCAAGATCGAAGAGATCATCCTACCGAAAGCGGCGGGCCGTTTCCTGGCATCCTCCGCCTACGCCGGCGATGGCGACGCGCCGGACCTTGCCATTGAGTTTGATATCGGCTGAGGGGACATACCCGTTTGTGGCTTTCCAGGAGAATACTACATGAGTAAAGAACAAAGCAAAACTCTTGATCATTCCATTAAGCAGCGGCGTTATTGGCTTGATAAACTGGCGGGGCAACCGGCAGCGATAAAGCTGCCCGAGGATTGGCCCGGCGGTGAGCCCTACAGGAGCGAACGGATCCGGCTCAAACTGGAGGATCAACTGCGGTTAGGACTCGAAAAGGCCTGTCGCAGCAATAAGCTCGCCATATTTGTGTATCTATTGACAGTGTTCAAGCTGGTGTCAGCCCGGCTAAGCGGCCAGGAGGATATTCTGGTGGCGTCCCTCGCGTTGGCGAGATCGGAATATCACGAAACCGGCACGATTCTATTCAGAGACCGGGTGGAGGGCGGCCAGTCGTTCCGGCAGTCATTGCTACAAGTGAAAGAGACTGTGACTGAAGGCTACGGCAAACAG
>JAHELQ010000051.1:13657-17723 GCA_024644125.1 Candidatus Aminicenantota bacterium
GGATTACTATCCCGCTGGTTGCAAGTGGACGATTCCGCCGCACTGGAACGTGTCGTGTTCGCCATGGAGGGATTGCACAGGGTTCGAAATTTTATCGAAGAACTGCCCGGGAAACATAACGATCTGGTTTGTGTCGTGAATGCCGGCGATGGGGATATCTCACTGGAATTTGTGTTCAACGGGGCCAAATTCAAGCGGCGGACCATAAACTCCTTCTCCCGTGGGATGGAGATGTGCCTGCGACAGGTGATCGACCATGCGGGCCTTTTGGCGCGGGAGATCCAATTGGTGAACGACGCCGACAGGAAATGGTTGCTGGAGCGTTGCTCCGATGCCGCCACACATCCAGTCCCCACTCTGTATCAATTGTTTGAGCGCCAAGCGGAACTGTCGCCGGATGCCCCCATGTTGTTGGGCCTCTCTCACCCGGACGATGAGGCAGAATGGCATACATATGGGCAAGCAAATGCTCTTGTGGGCCGACTGGCCGCCACATTGAGAAAGACTGGTGTGCAAAACGGTGAAGTGGTGGCCTTGATGGCGAAGGATCCTTCGAGCGTCGCTTTCTGGATTCTGGCGATTTTGCGGAGCGGCTGTGCCTGGCTGCCGGTTTCGCCGGACTATCCTTTGCAAAGGATATTGTATATTTTAAAGGATAGTCATGTCCGTCATGTGCTCATTCAACCGGATCTGGAGGAGGGAATGGGTAAAACCATTGTCGATTCGTTGGAGCGTGACCTCACCCTTATTCCCACTGATTTCTCCACCAGTGACGCGACGGAGGATGACTTACCGCCTGAGCCGGGAAATAACGGCGATCCCGCCTATATTATCTATACATCCGGAACTACCGGCAATCCCAAGGGGGTTGTGGTGGCCCATCGGGAGGTGGTCCCCAAACTGCTGTTTCGCAAGGACGAATACAAGATGGGGAGCGATGATTGTGTGGCGCAATTGTTTTCTTATGTGTTCGATGGATTTATTACCAGCTTTTTTACGCCGCTGTTCAGCGGCTCCCGTTTGGTGATGGCCGGCGATGACGCCGCCCGGGATATCAGTCAGGTGAAACATATGTTGATTCAAGAAGGCGTGACCCATTTCATCTGTGTTCCGGCCCTATTGTCCAATCTTTTGGATAGCGCTTCCGACGAGGAGTTGGGCCGGATGGCGGTCCGGGTTGTAACTCTGGCGGGGGACAAGTTGCCGTCGGAGTTGATGGAAACGGTTCGCCGCCGGCTGCCGGGGGTGGAGATCGCGCATGAATATGGCGTGACGGAAGCGTCGGTGGTTTCTACGATCTACCACCGCCAGGAAGCGGATGAGGAGATCAAGATCGGCAGGCCGGTGACGGGAACATCCGTCTATATTTTGGATAAAGAGGGGGAATTGGCTCCTCCGGGTTTCCCAGGGGAATTGTATATTGGCGGGGCCGGACTGGCGTTGGGTTATTTAAACCGGCCGTTACTCACCGCCCGGCGGTTTGTGGCCGATCCTTTTGGTTCAGGCGAACGGATGTATCGCTCCGGAGATCGGGGGCGCTGGCTTGAAGACGGAAATCTGGCCTTTCTAGGGCGTGTCGATCATCAATTGAAAGTGCGGGGCTTCAGAATTGAGCCCGGCGAGATTGAGCAGGCTCTACTCAAACACGAGGCGGTGTCTGAAACGGTGGTGGTGGCCAACGGCGATCCGCCGGTTTTGTGTGCCTATTGGGTTCCAGCGTCTCCGGACCGGCAAATGGATCATGTGGAATTGAAAGAATTCCTGGCGGTGCGCATCCCCTCCTACATGATTCCCGACCGTTTGCTCAGATTGGACCAACTGCCCCGCACCACCACCGGCAAGATCGACCGCAACGCCCTGCCGGCCCTCGACCACTCCAGGCCCCGGCTATCAGTGGAATATGTGGCGCCGGACACGGAACTGCAGGAAACCATTGCCGCTGTGTGGCGTAACGTGCTTGACCTGGATCGGGTGGGGATCCAGGATAATTATTTCGATCTGGGAGGCAACTCCAACAATATTGTGATCGCCTCCGCTAAATTGGAAGCGGCTCTGGGACGGACCGTTCCTATCATGACTTTGTTCCGTTTTCCGACTATCGCAGCGTTGGAGGCTCATCTGGATGAACAGTTCGGCGAGCAGGCCGGCGCGCGGGAAAAGGAGCGCCAAAACCTGGAGCAGGCGGGAAAACAATTGGCGGAATCAATGAATTTATTTGGAATGGATGAATGAATGTGAATAAAAAATCTCCAACAGAAACCGGTCTTGAAATCGCCGTGATCGGAATGTCGTGCCGGTTTCCCCGAGCTGTCGATATAGACACCTTTTGGGATAATCTGGTCAATGGTGTGGAATCCATCTATTTTTTATCTGATGAAGAGCTGGAAGAAGAGGGGATTCCTGAACGGATGAAAAACCATCCGGCGTTCGTGAGGGCCGCGGGCGGCTTGTTGCAAGGCAAAGGGAACTTTGATCCGGCGTTTTTCAATTACACTCCGGTGGAGGCCAACATCCTGGATCCCCAGGTTAGAATCTTACACGAGTGCGCCTGGGAAGCGCTGGAACATTCCGGTTACGCCCCTTCCAGCTATGCCAAACCCATTGGATTGTATGTCGGTTGTTCGGAATCCTTCACCTGGCAAGCGGCGGTCATGCTTTCCGGAATCGCCGAGTCATCCGGGGTCGGGGAATTCGAACAGTCGCTCTTGTCCAGTCGCGATTACGCCGCCTCCAGGGTGGCTTACAGACTCAATCTTTCGGGGCCGGCTCTAACATTGCATACTGCTTGTTCCACCTCCCTCGTGGCTGTGCATTTGGCTTGCCGGGCCATATTGACCGGCGATTGCCACATGGCGTTGGCCGGAGGCGTGTCTGTGTCCAACGCCGGCCATTCGGGCTATATGTATCAAGAGGGTATGGTGATGTCCGACGACGGCCACTGCCGGGCCTTCAGCGCCGATTCCAACGGCTCTATCACCGGCGAGGGAGCGGGATTGGTGGTGTTGAAACGGTTGAAAGACGCCAGAACCGATAGGGATTATATTTGGGCGGTGATCAAAGGATCCGCCATCAATAACGACGGCAATCGCAAGGTGGGGTATACAGCCCCCAGCATCGAAGGGCAGCGGCAAGTGATCGAAAGGGCGCTCCATTTGTCGGGCGTGGCTCCCGAAAGCGTCTCGTATGTGGAAACCCACGGGACGGGAACTCCCCTTGGGGATCCGGTGGAAATCGAAGCCCTGACACTGGCCTTCGGTTCCCCAAAGAATGGATTTTGCCGGATCGGTTCACTCAAAACCAATGTGGGGCATATGAACTCAGCGGCGGGCGTCGGCAGTCTGATCAAGACGATTCTGGCCCTGCACCATCGCCTGATGCCCCCCAGTTTGAATTTTGAACGGCCCAATCCCCGCATCGATTTTCAAAACAGCCCGTTCCGGGTAAATGACAAGCTTCGAGAATGGAAGCAAGATGGTGGGCTGCGCCGGGCCGGGGTCAGCTCCTTCGGAATCGGTGGAACCAACGCACATATTATTCTGGAAGAGGCGCCGCTGCGGCGGGAATCACCTTCCAGCCGTGATAAAATCCCTTATCTCTTAACTTTTTCCGCCGCCACCGCCAGGGGCCTGGACACCCTCACCGAAAAAATGGCTGAGTTTCTGGAGACGCACCCGGATATCCGCCTGGCGGATGCCGCCTACACCTTGCAGGTGGGGCGGGAGAATCTCCCGCACCGGCGCGTAGTGTTGTGCTCCAATCGCGACGAGGCTGCCAGGGGTTTGCGAAATCAGAACTCCGGCAAGCGCCGCTCCGCCGAAGTGACGGTTTCGTCGCCGTCCGTGGTGTTCATCTTCTATGGCCTGGGCCATCAATATCCCGGCATGGGGCGGGAACTATACGACACCATCCCCTCGTTCCGGTGGGATATGGATGAATGTTTCGCCATGATCGAACCTCATTTGAGCGATACTGTGAAGAAAACGCTATTCGCCGGAGACGACAACGCGGATTTGCATAATCCCCAAATCGCCCAATGCGCGGTGTTCGCCATTGAATATTCCCTGGC
>JAHELQ010000458.1 GCA_024644125.1 Candidatus Aminicenantota bacterium
GGAATGGAGATGAAGGCCTCTTCGTTGAAGGACAGCTCGATTTTGGCTTTTTCGGCATTCTGCAAAATACGCTGCAAAGTGTTTTTGTCTATGGGGGCTTCTGTGCCCAACTCTTTATTCACTTCGGTCAGAATCCATTCGATGACGCGGGCGTCAAAATCGCTGCCGCCGAGGAATGTGTCTCCCAGTGTGGAAACTACCTTGTACACATCTCCATTTACTTCAACGATGGATATGTCGAATGTTCCGCCGCCCAGATCGTACACGGCGTACAAGCCGTCTGTTTTAATTTTGTCCCGGTATGCAATGACAGCCGCCGTCGGTTCATTGATAATTCTGGTGATATTCAAACCGGCGATTTCACCTGCCACTTTCGTGGCTTGCCGCTGGGCGTCGTCATAAAAAGCAGGCACCGTAATCACCACATCCGCCACCTGGTCGCCGAGGTAATCTTCGGCGATTTGCTTGAGGTACTCGAAGTACATACCGGAAATTTCCTGGGGCGAGAAAAATTCGTCCCCCAACCTGATCTTGACATCACCGTTTTCCGCTTCAATGAGATTAAATCCAACGCGTTTTTTCAGTTCGCCCACTTCGACCGAATCAAACTTGCGGCCCATCAACCGTTTGATGCCCCAAACGGTATTCAGATTGTTGGTCACCATCTGACGTTTCGCCACATGCCCGAAGATTTTTTTGCCGTCCCTGCTCCTGGAGACGATGGTAGGGATTACCCGCGCCCCTTCAGGATTGGGAATGACCACCGCCTCTTTGCCTTCAAGGTAACTGACGCATGAGTTGGTGGTGCCGAAATCGATACCGATATTTTGCGGCATTATTCTTTTCCTTCCACCTTTTTAGAGGCTTCCTCCTTTCCGGCCGGCTCCGCTGGAACCGCTACTTTCGCCAGGGAGGGACGCAATAGTTTCCCGTTGTACAAGAACCCTTTCTGGTACACTTCAACCACAACAGGTTCATCGATATCTTCCTTTTCCACCCTTGACAAAGCCTGATGGAAATTTGGATCAAACGGTTTGTTCAGCGCCTCCACCTCTTTGACCTCATATTTTTTCAATAGATCCAACAATTGTTTGTAAATCATTTCGACTCCGGAAATGATGGATACTTCGCCATCTTCCGGTTTCCGGGCATTCAAGGCCCGTTCGAGGTTATCGAATACCTCGAGCAAATTCAGCAAGAAATCGTTCAAAATGTATTTTTGATATTCTTCCTTCTCTTTTTTTATCCGTTTACGGAAGTTGTCGATTTCCGCTAGATTGCGTAAATACTTGTCTTTAAAATCGTCCCGTTCCGCGGCTACCTTTTCCAGGATTTTTTCCTGCTCTTTAAGTTGCTCCTGGAGTTTTTTGGTGCTGGAGCGCTTACGTTGAGTGGTTTTTTTTTCGTCTTGATCCGTCTTTTCTTCAGTTTCCGGGGAATCCTGATGTTCCTCTACATCATGGTCTTCCAGTTCGTCCGGCACGTAGCTCACTTCCACTTCATTTTCTTGGTCCGACATGTTTATACCTCCAATGGCTTATGGGAAAGAATTTGGGAAAAATAGCTGGAGAAACGCTCCACATTGGATATCGCATAAGGATAGGGCATGAATTTTGGCCCGATGATGCCGATATTTCCGATCGGGTATTTGGAGTAATAGAATTTGGAAAAAATCAAGATAAAATCTTCCAGATCCGAAATACCGGTATCGCTACCGAAAACAATATTGGGCGTCGATTTGCCGTTGCGCAGGATGTCGTTCAAAAAATTGGTCAGCGCGACCTTTTCTTCCAGCGCTTCGACGACTCGTTTCACCTTTTGGGGATTTACCAGATCCGAATCCAGAATGTTGACTGTCCCTTTGAAGAAGAGCTCGGCAGTCATCAAATCCTCGTTGCTCAGCAGATTGTATAATTCCTTGTAGATTTTTTTATATTTCTCCTTTTCTTTGAACAACCGGTTCCTTATTTTTTTAAACGTGTTATGCAGCGTCCTGCCGCGGAAGTCGGCGCTCAATATATTTCCCCACTCCCGAAGATCCGGTTCCGGATAATTTTCTATCGTGGTGAAAATTTTTGAAAAAGTGCAATCGTTTAGGGTTTGAATCACTGTCATCACCCGGTGGGGGCCGACCTTGATGAACTTGATCCATCTGAAGTTCAGGTCGAAAATAGAATGCAAAAATAAAAAGCCGATATTCTGGGTTTGATTCGACAGCACCGACAGGAAATTATCGGACAGGGAATTAAAATCGAACGACCTGGGCTCGATCACCGGCATATCGGCCGGTTCGCTGTGGTTATCCAGGTCTTCCATTACCTTGCGTAGATAAAATTTCAACGCCCGGTTGGTGGGGACCCTACCGGAGGAGGTGGCGGGCTTGAATAAAAAGCCGTAGGATTCCAATTGTTGGAGATCTTTTCTGACTGTGGCGGGAGATAAGGAGACAATAGGCGCCAGTTGCCCGGAACCCACCGGTTTATGGGTATCCACATAGATTTTTACCAGGCAATTCAATATTAAGGAGCTCCTTTTATTCAACCACATATTGCTGAAATTTTAATATAATATCTTATAAATGTCAATCGACGGACCATTGATGCGTCTTGCTCCGGCCGGTTGCGGACAATAATAATTATGTCAAGTTTATTGAATTTTTCCCGGCTTTTCTTTATAATCAAGTCCTATATCATGTCTAATATATCAACACATGAAAATAGACCTATTTTTAAGGAGTTGACATGAATTTATTCATTATCATTATCGGGCTTTACCTGGTCGGATTGACCATCATGAATTTTTGGCAGTCCAGAAAAGTAAAAAGCCAGGATGACATGATGCTGGCGGGAAGATCGTTATCAATGACTAAAATGGTCTTCACCCTCATCTGCACGTGGATCGGTTCCGGAACCTTTATCGCCGGCGCCGAATTTGCCGCCAAAGCCGGCTGGAGCGCCTTATGGCAGCCGGTGGGAGCATGGATCGGGATTATTATCATTTACTTTTTAGCGGCTAAAATCAGAACCTTCGGCCAGTATACAGTGGGAGACATCCTGGAAGTCCGCTACGGACCCGTTGCCCGTATATTCGGCGCCTTCGCCATCATCATCAGCTTCACAGTGATCGTCAGCTACCAGTTCAAGGCCGGCGGTTATATTCTCAACGCCATTTCAGACGGGCAAATTCCCATCAACCAGGGGTTGTTCATCGCTTTTGTGTTCGTCACGGTATTCACCGTTATCGGCGGAATGGTGGCGGTTGCCAACACCGATTTGCCCAACGGCATCATCATCCTCACCTCCACCATTATTGCCACGCCGCTTGTCATGTTGGCGGTCGGCAGTTGGGACAAATTGACCGCGATTTTGCCCGAGACGCACTTTCAGGTGTTCAGCACCGCGTTTGGTGGGAATCCTTATCTGAAAATCCCCGCCATCGGCCTGTCAGGACTTCTTTTACTTTTAGGTGTACAGAGCATGTACCAGAAATTCTACAGCGCCAAAACTCCGGCCGAGGCTAAAAAAGCCGCAGGCCTCTGGGTCATCGGCACCATCATCGTCGAGACAGTGGTTATTGTCATGGCGGTATACGCGGCAGCCTACTTCTGGAAAGACATAAGCGCCGGTACCATGGATCACGCGGCGGTTATCGTGAACGCGGCCAAAAAGATGATCTGGCTCCCGGTGGGCGTATTGCTCCTGGGCGCAGCCACAGCGGTCGTAATTTCCACCGGTATGAATTACCTGCTTTCCCCTACCACCACCATCCTGCGCGACATTTACCACCGTTTTATCAACGACAAAGCCTCGGACCGCAAGGTTATCATTTTGCAAAAATTCTTCATCCTGGTGTTGGGTTGCGTCGCGTTTTTGTTGGCCTGGAAGATGCAGTCGGTGTTGGAAAGCGCGTTCTTCGCCTACACCATCTACGGCGTAGCCATCACTCCGGCGTTATTGGCGGCCCTGACATCCAAACGGGTCACTAAAATGGGTGGACTTATCTCTATCATCTCCGGTACCATCATGACCATCTTGTTAAAATTATCCGGTTATATCTGGCCTTCCATCATGGAGCCGGTGGGCAATCCCAATGGCGATCCGTTCGGGATCCCCATCATCTACCCCGCGTTGGCGGTATCGCTGCTCAGCCTCGTTTTAGTCAGTCTGTTCACCGAGAAGCCTACAAAAGAGGTGTTGGATAAATTCTTCCCAGAGAAATAGCATTGATCATTATCATTAAATTATTGGTTATCATCGCGGCGCTATTGGCGCTCTTGCGTTTCAAGATCGACCTGGCGCCGGCGATTCTGATATCGGCGGCCAATACCATCGTGTTATTCCAGGTGAATGTGGTTACCGCGTTGGAGGCCGCCGCCATTAAGGTGGCGGCCCCCAAAACTCTGGAACTCATCGTGGTGATCCTGCTGGTTCTCTATATCGGCACCATCCAGAAATCCAAAAAAATGTTCGACCGGCTCATCGACTCGCTAAACGTCATGCTGGGGGACAGGCGGATCGTGGCCATGGTGTCGCCGGCAATCATCGGTTTTTTACCCATGCTGGGGGGCGCCCTGTTTTCCGCTCCACTGGTGGATGTGTCTACAAAAAAAATGGCTATGAAACCGGAATTCAAGGTA
>JAHELQ010000459.1 GCA_024644125.1 Candidatus Aminicenantota bacterium
TCGGATGACTCTCCTGATTTGTTGAGTTCATCCAGTTCGGGTTTGAATTGGAGGAATTTTTGGATGCGGAGGAGGTGGGATGGGGTTTTGCCAACGATGTGGTAGAGGCGGGGGAACAGGAACGCCAGGAGGGTCATTTTAACCAGAAGACCGGGATGGAATTCTTCTTTATCAAGGGATTCTTTTGTTTTTTCCTGGGCGACCCAGAAAGTGTAGGAGAGGTTGTTGACAAAGCGTTTGAGGCAGCGGGGATTGTCGCCGAGGGCCTTGTGGATGATGGGAAGATAGGACTCAACCTGAGGGATATTTTTGAGGTGATCCCCGATCATGTCTTTGAGGCGTTTTTTGTCGGGAGCCGGGAGGGTGAAGGGGAATTGGATGATTTTATCGAGGTATTCTTCTTCGATGAAATTTTTTTGCTCGGGGAAGTCGCGATAGAGGGCGTGATAACGGAAGCGTATGCCGCGCTCGATGACTTCGCGGGCTACGCCGATGACGAATACGAAGCCAGGGATATCAAGGAGGACTTTGACTCCTTCCAGGAGTTCGACGGCTTTTTCCGGGAGGCAGCGGTCGAGGTCGTCGATGAAGACGACGACTTTAACGTTCAGTTCAGTCGAGGCTTTTTCGAGGCGGGTGATCAACCGGTAGTAGAGGGATTCGTAATCTTCGATGAGATTGTCGGTGTCGGTTTTCACCTCTTGTTCAAGCTCTTTTTTGTAACGGCGGGATTCGTCGATCGCCGCTTTGTTGTTGAATTTAAATTTTAGTTTCAGAAGCAGCGGGATTTTTATCTGGCTTTCGAGGCCGTATGCCAGGGCGATGGGGACGTGCGCTAACTCTTTTAGAAAAATTTTTATTCTTTCTACGGCTTCGGTAGTGATTGATTTATTCGTTTCCTGGTATTCTTTGAAGTAGGATGCCAGTGTGTGGAAGAAGGGGATGATGATGTGCCTTTCTTTGGTGAATTGCCAGGGGTTGAACCATGCAGTGATGATGGGTTGCCGGTCGCCGGAGGAGTTGGTCGATTGATTTGGGAATTCGTCGAGGGTGTGTTTGATTTGACGGAGCATACTGGTTTTGCCCTGTCCCCATTGGCCGAAGACGCCGATAGTGAAGCTGCCGTCGGACTGAACGGATTGGATCATTTTGACCAGACCCGCGCCGTAGGCGGAATAGCCGATGAGATCATGCTCGGCGTAGCGGTCGGGTACGACCACCATGTAATCAGTCATGGGCGACGCTTTTTTTGTCCTTTTTTTCTCCTGATACACAGGTTCCTCCTCTTTTCTCTTGAAGAATGTTTCGTCGAGGTTGATTAATGATTAAGGGATAACACAAAGAAAAACTATTTTCAAGAGAGGGGAAACTGAAAAAAGTTGGGAAGCGTGGGAAACTTACGGGGACAGGTGGATTAAAGGGAAACAGGGGACAGGTGAAACAGGAGCAGGATGGAAGCAGAAAAGATCTACATCGGTAGCATCGATGGTTGCATGCGATGCCCGGTTCGGCTGCCGTTGCGGACACATATGCAAAAATTTATAAGCCGGCATATAATCAATCTGTTCCCATTACTTCCCTCATCGCTCCATGCGCGTATCGGACGGACTGTCCTATGTCACCAACAATAATCAATGCGCCAGCCCCAAACCTAATGGCTCGAGAAACGGAAGAATTTGCTTCCGTAATAGACTCATCTATCAACGAAACAAAATCACATGCGTCTGTTGCCGGGTTACATGATTATAAAACAGGCGTAGATGAGTGTGAAACAGAAGCAGATGACAGTGAAACGCAAGCGGATGAGAACGGAACAGACGCAGATGACAAGGAAACACAAGCAAATGAGTATGAAATAGAAGCGGATGAGAACGATACAGACGCAGATGACAATGGAACAAAAGCAGACGAGTATGAAACAGAAGCTGAAAAGAACGATACAGACGCAGATGACAATGGAACAAAAGCAGATGAATATGTTAGATGGAAAGAGCTGGGGACAGGCAACCAGAATTCGCCCGGTTGAAGGCTTCGATGTTGGCTTCGGGTAGCGACACCAGGGACAAATCGTCAAGATGCAAAACCCCGGATATGATCCACAAAGAATTCAGGAGGAAATATAAAAAGGGGAACAATACCTTAAGTAGTGGCATTCGGGACAGGTAATACAACCTGGGTTCATGCGTGGATATTTCAAGCGAGAGAGGTATCACGAAAAAAAAGATGGCAGAAGCGCTTCATGAGATAGAGAGCGATATAGCTTACCCTTCGTCGGGGTCGATACTTTCGAGATACTTCTGATATAATTCAGGGTCGTCTTTGATGATCCGGGGAAGATCCGAGAAGAAAAATTTGTAGCAAAAATTTCCAAAAGCCACCGGGTCATTTTTTATCAAACCGAGAATTTCTTTGCGCTTCTCTTCTTTTCTCGCGGCCCAGAAAGTTTCAAACGGTATTATCTTATCCTCGCACATTACATTACGATTCTATTTATATATCAATCATATTTTTATTTCAAGCCAACTGTTTTATTTTCGAGCAAATCGGATCGACGGGATGGACGAATCGATCTTCGGGCGATGCGGTATTCGTTGGACTGGGATCGCTGTTGACAGTGTGGGGAAATTACATTACTATGATAAGCAAGAATAGTGACACTATTTTTAGGAGAAAAGGATGGAAAACAACAGCGGCAAAAAACGCCCGGTCATTACTTTTACAATGTATATGCCCTACATGGTCTCGGATCTTGAAAACCTGGTAGACGCCGAAGGGAACAAGTTGAAGACCGGCTCGGTGGTGGCGTTGTGCAGATGCGGCAAATCCAAACACAAACCGTATTGCGACGGTACTCACGGAACCGACGGCATCAACGGCGAGAAGGAGGAGGGGCGGAAGAAAGACAAGGTGATCAGTTACAAGGGCGAGGAGATCACGATTCACGACAACCGCGGCGTATGCTCCCACGACGGGGCTTGCTGGCGGAATTTGCCCACGGTGTTTAATAAATCCATGAAATTCAAGTGGATCGATCCGGACGGCGACAGCGTGAAAAAAATTGTGGAGACCATCGAATTATGCCCGTCCGGGGCGTTGAGCTATTCCATTGGCGGCACAAAATGTCAGGACCTATTGCGGGAACCACAGATCAAGGTAGCCAGGGACGGGCCGCTGGAGATCACAGGATTTATAGGCCTCAGAGACGACCAGGACTCGAAGCCCCAGTCGAAAGAGCACTACACCCTTTGCCGCTGCGGCGCGTCCAAGAACAAACCTTTTTGCGACGGTTCCCATAAAAAGGCCGGTTTTTCAGACGACGAGTGATTCTTCTCTAGAATGCCGTGACAAAACCGATACCTGCCCGTAGATGCTTGTCGAAGGAACCCTTGAAAATATAGGTAAATTCGGTAACCAGACGGACATTACGCCGCAATATGATGCCGAGATGGGCGCCTGCCGACTGGTAATCCAGCGCGTCCTGGTCCGAATCGACCCAATTGGCCAATCCCACCAAATACCAGGGGCTGCCGTCGCCGTGTGGCATGAAGATCAGCTCGGCAAACCCCCCGTGCGTCTTGACCTCTGACGGCGCAACAACGCGGAAGAAGGGATTGTCGTCCCGCCGCTCCACAAACTGGGCGTTCAATACAAATTTCGCTCCAAACGAAAGCGTGACATCGGCTCCCAGTATCCAGACATCGTTGGAGACTCCGATGGGCGCCTCCTTGCCCAGATATCCAAAGGCGCCGATTCGAACACCGGGACCAAAATCCTGGGTCACGCGGACCATGAGATTTTTGTATTTGTCAGAATCGAACGTGCGGAACGCATCGGATTGGGGTATGCCGCTTCCGTTCAATACCTCCAAAACGATACCAGGGCCTTTCTCGAAATCATACGCCATCATGATGCCGCGGTCGTAAGTCAAATTGACGGCAGAGGCGCCGGGACGGGTACGGTAGATCTCATAGTCCTCGAAGGTGAGTCGCAACTCCCGTTTGAACAGAGGATCGGAAACCTGAAACTGCCCGACCGTGACAGAGATGCCGGTTCCGAACACATTGCCGAACATCAGGAACGCGTCCTCGATGCCCACCACTTCGCCCCGTTCGGACATATAAAAATAGAGGTAATAGCCCAGATTTTTGGTCAGCGAGCCGCCGGTTAGAAGCTTGGCAAGATAAGGAGTCCCAAAATCCAATTTTTTGAGATTGGACTGGTTGTAGACGATGTGACCCTCCAACCGCAGTGCGATGGGGAAATCGCGGATCAACGAGAGTTTGTCGTCGCCGGTGTCCTGGACGTAGCGGGGAGCGTCTTTGTCCTTGAGCACAAAACCGTTGGCCGCGAATTCGTTGCCATAGGCTTTGAGCCGGGGGAACGGATTATGGCAGGTCGAACACGACATCTGGTACTTGCGGGCGAATGCCGGAATTGCGAACAATTGTTCGCCCAGCGCCAGAATCCCAAATACCCATACTAATAATACTACACTAAGTTTTTTCATTTTCACCTCCTTTAATCTAAAACTGTAATGGCTGTGGAATGGCGGTTCACTACCACTACTTCCGCTAAGCCATCTATTCTTTGCTCTTCAGAAAACAGATGCTTGTGACTTTTAATCATTT
>JAHELQ010000460.1 GCA_024644125.1 Candidatus Aminicenantota bacterium
CCCACCTCATCTGGATGGTCCATTGCCAATCGCATCTCATTTTTCTTCAATTTGAAAGGTCCCAGTATGCCGGTTGATACCGCCTGCTCCTCATCTCTCGTTGCAGTTCATCTGGCGTGCGAGAGTCTCAGGAGATCCGAGTGCCGGATGGCGGTCGCCGGCGGCGTGAATCTTTACCTGCATCCAGCAAAATATCTGGGGATGTGCTCATTGAAGATGCTTTCGCCTTCCGGTAAATGTTATACTTTTGGAAATGGAAGCGATGGATTTGTGCCAGGTGAAGGCGTCGGCGCAGCCTTGCTGAAACCTATGGCCAACGCAATGGCGGATGGCGACCACATTTATGCCGTCATTAAAGGGACGGCTATCAATCATGGGGGGCGCACAAACGGTTTTACCGTTCCGGATCCCAACACTCAGGCGGATCTTGTTTTGCAGGCATTGGCGAATGCCGGAGTGGATGCCGAATCGATTGGCTATGTGGAGGCTCATGGCACCGGCACTATTTTGGGCGATCCCATTGAAATTGAAGGTTTGACCAAAGCTTTCGGCAAATCCACAAAACGCGTGGGATTTTGCCCCATTGGTTCTGTCAAGTCCAATATCGGTCACCTGGAATCAGCCGCCGGGCTGGCGGGCCTCACAAAAATCGTGTTGCAACTGAAGAATCGCACATTGGTTCCATCTCTTCATGCCAGAGCATTGAATCCGAACATCGATTTCGAGCGTTCTCCTTTTTATGTGCAGCGGGAACTCTCCGAATGGCGGACTTCTGAACTTATAGTCGGCGGCGCAAAAAAGAGTGTCCCCCGTAGAGCGGGTTTGAGTTCTTTTGGAGCTGGCGGAACAAACGCCCATGTGGTTGTGGAGGAATATACGGCGGCGTCGGGGAATGATGGTGTCGGGACCATTTTGTTTGTATTGTCGGCTAAATCGGACAAGGCTCTCGGAGCTTATTGCTCACGATTCGTGGATTTTCTCGACGGTCCTGCGGAGATAAATCCCGCCGATCTGGCATACACTCTTCAGGTGGGGCGCGACGAGATGGAGGAACGTCTGGCCATTGTTGCCGACGGTTTGCCGGATCTTCGGGGGAAAATGAGCGATTATTTGAGCAACGGATCTGATTCCGCTGAAATATTCAGAGGTAGTACGAAACAAAATCGTGCTATAACCGGGGTTTTGAACGGAGACGAAGAGGTTTCGCAACTGATTGGCCGGTGGGTGGCAAAAAAAGAATTTGCGAAGATTGCCGGGCTCTGGACGCAAGGTCTCAATATCGATTGGCAAGTATTTTATCCTCTTGGTAAGCCGCGTCGCGTTTCGCTTCCGACTTATCCCTTCGGGCGGCAACGCTACTGGATAACCGGGGAGGGGTATGAGCACGGTCTGCTATCAAAATCCACGACAACCCGCGCGTATTTACATCCACTGATTCACGAAAATAGATCCAGTTTCGAAGGGATTCGCTATTCGACCAATATTGCGGGAATAGATCTGCCGGCGATCGGTGTTGAATCAAATGGGAAAATCATGCTCAATTGTTTTGCCTGTCTTGAAATGGCGCGGGCTGCCGGCGTCCTTGCCGGACACGGACCTGTGGCGCATATTCGCGATATAGTCTGGCCGCATCAACTAGAGCTTTCCGGCGATGCCACGGAACTACACACCGCTCTATTCGCCGACGGCGACGATGTGCATTTCGAGATCACCCGGCCTCACCCCGGAGATTCAGACGAACTCATCGCATACGGGAAATTGTTCTATCAAAATGGGAATGGAGCGTCGCTCGCAGAAACGATCGATATCAATGAGATAAAAAGGCGGTGTTCCAGAACGGAGATTCCTGCGTGCGAAGGGTTTCCAATGGTCCGGGAGTTGTATCTCGGCAATCTGGAGGGATTCGTACATATAGCGGCCCATAAATCCGCCAATGGAAAGTCCAGGGATCTTGTGTTGCATCCGGTCGTGATGGCGGGGGTGCGGCACTCGCTGTCTGCTCTGGCTGAAATAGCGGCATCTCAGCCTTCTGGGGTGTTTGTTCCCTGTAATTTACGGGAAGTGGATGTTTTCGATGCAATTCCCGGCGATTGTTATGCTTATATTTTTAAGTCCCAGGGTTTTCTATTTGATTTGCTGGTTCTCGATCTTGAGGGAAATGTCTGCGTGCGATTGGCTGGATTACGGTTGCGGCCGGAGGGAAAATTTTCCTATGATATTGAAGATTTACTCGTACGGCTTCAGGCGGGAAAGATAACGGTGGATGATGCCCTGAGTTTTTCGGAGGTGAGAAGATGAGATCCGGTTTGACAAAACGGCAAATTTTCGAGATGGTTGCCAGGAACGAGATTACCTCAAAAGAAGGCGCTGAAATGATAGACGCGCTAGGGCTAGCGGTTCGCCAACCGCTACCGGTACACTTTTTTATGCCGGAATGGAAACTGGATCGGCGGTTGGGGGATATTACCGTGTCCGTGAAAGAGGGCGAAGGTCCTTTTTTGGTGTTTGAACCTCAGGGGGCCGCCGCCGGATCGATGGCGTCTCTCTCGAAAAGACTCGGTTCCAGTGGGAATCCTGTAATAGCTGTGCAACCGGGAGAATATTTCGCGCAGGTGGATGAGAATTCGTTCCGCGTCAATCCGCTGCGGGATGAAGATTATGGCAATCTGGCGAAGCAATTGGCAGCGCGGGGAATTTTTCCCGCCGTTATATGCTGTCTTTGGTCCCCGTTGCTCATGGAAGCAGAATCTCAGGGTTTTGTGGCAGAAAACATCCCGTCGCTGTCGTCAAGACTGCTTCCTTTGTTTTATCTGGTTAAATCCCTGTCCGATTTCAAATCTCTCAAACGCTTTTTTTATATTTACAACACAGCCGCGGCGACAGTCGATCCGTTGCGGGAATGTGCCTCGGCGATGAGTGTTTCCCTGGGAATGGTTTATCCGGCGATTCAATTCTCTTCCATCGGGATTGAGGGCAGCCAGAATCATCCTGAAGCGCTGACTCGAATTATTGGTTTCGAGACTGGTTCGGCGAATGTCGCTTCTTCGCGGGAGGTTTTTTATAATGACGCGGGGCGTCATCTAAAACAATTGAAAAAAATGGCATTCTCCGGTTTCGGCGAACCTGCTATCGTCGAGGGCGGAACTTATATGATCACCGGAGGCGGCGGAGCGTTGGGCTTTATATTTGCGCGTCACCTGGCTGAAAAATACAAGGCGGCTATTGTACTTATAGATATTATGGACAATGATTCAGCTATTGAGGAAAAACTCTCCCAATTAAGGTCGCCAGGAGCGAAGGTCCGTTATTATCAGGCAGATGTGTCAGATCGACTGGCAATGACCGGTATCGTGGCGGAGATACACAAAACATTCGGAAGCATAAATGGCGTAATCCACGCGGCCGGGAAAAATAACGATATTTCATTGAGTGAAAAAAATGCAGAGGAATTTTTAAATACTTTAGAGGCCAAATAGACGGCACAGTTGTTCTGGATTGGGCGACAAGGAATGAAACACTGGACTTTTTCGTCATGTTTTCATCGACCGCAGCCATTTTAGGGGATTTTGGGCAATGCGACTATGCTCTCGCCAGCCGCTTTATGGACAGCTATCGGGGATTTAGGGAACAATTGGCTGAGAAGAAATTGCGCAGCGGCAGGACCGCGGTTATCGATTGGCATTTGTGGAAGGATGGCGGAATGCATTTGAGCGCTCAGGGCGAAGCCCTTTACATGGCGTCGTCGGGTTTGGGATATCTGGAGTCAGCGGAGGGCGTTCGCTCATTTGAGGAGATTTTGAGCCGGAGATATGGACAGACGATGGTTATTACCGGGGATCCCGCGGGTATGGAACGCTTTTTTGGCACAACGCCGGCAGAATCACCCGCGTCCGCCCCGGCGGATCTGGAAGGGGTTTTCGGCAATGATATCCGGGAACTGGCGGCAAGCATCATCAAGTTGGAGCCTCAAAAACTCGACATGGAAGAGACGCTCGGAGATTTCGGATTCGATTCCATCAGCCTCAAAACGCTTGCGGATCAATTGAACAGCCGGTACAACTTAAATGTGTCGCCGGCTCTGTTTTTTAAGCATCCGAGTCTCAAAAGCCTCGAGCGCCATTTGCTGGAAAAATACCGCGCCCCGATCTCCCGAATCTACGTTCCAAAACAGCCTACCGCCATCTCTCCCCCCGCAGCGAAGGACTCTCGCGCACGTTTTCCCCGCGCGTTCCGTCCGTCGAAGAATAGTTCCTCCGCGTCGGGAAATGTGGAACAGGCTGGCTGCGATATCGCGATCATTGGAGCCGGCGGAATTTTTCCAGGCTCCTGGGAGCTCGATGAATTCTGGAATAATTTATGCGCGGGGAAAGATCTAATAACGGAAGTTCCGGCGGAAAGATGGGATTGGCGAGCTATTTATGATGATTCCAATCCCGGCGACCGGAAGCAATCTGTGCGATGGGGCGGTTTTATTTCGGATGTGGATACGTTCGACGGCCGGTTCTTCAACATCTCGCCCAGGGAAGCCGAGTTGATGGATCCACAAAATAGGTTGTTTCTTGAAGTATGCTGGAAAACGATCGAAGACGCGGGGTACGACGCTTCCAGTTTGGCTGGCAGCAAGAT
>JAHELQ010000461.1 GCA_024644125.1 Candidatus Aminicenantota bacterium
TCATTCATATTCATCCTCCGTGGTTCCCAACTTGAAAATCTTCAAATCCCGTTCCCCATTGATGGCGAATGCCAGGGAACCCTCGCTCGCTCCCAGCAAGCGTTCGATACTCTTCAGGTAAATCGTCCATTTTTGTTCGATTATTTCCGCGTTTTCCGGTATCTTTTCCATCTCCCGCAATAAATCCACCATCAGTTCGCTGATATATGTACCCAGCGCGAAGATCATCATCGGAGTGTCCTCTCCCGCCACAGGATCGAGAATTCCCTCCTGAATTCCCTGGGCGATGATTTTATTCAACTCCGGACTGATGAACTGGACATTGGTTTTGAACATTTTGTGCCTGTAGCGGAGATTCTCATCGGAATACATCACTTTCATGAACAGAGTCATCAACTCGCGGTTTTCCAATTTCAGATTCCACACTTCCGAAAAAAACTTGTTCAACTTCCCGATGGCATCGATACCTTCCATTTGAATGACCTGCTGAACCTTTTGCCGGGTTTGGACGGCGAATTGCTCGACCAACTTGTCCAGTAATTCTTCTTTGGATTTAAAATAGTGATAGAACGTACCTTTGGCCACACCCATCCTATCGATGATGTCGTTGATGGATGTTTGCTCGTAGCCCTTTTTCATGAATAATTGTTGGGCAATGTTTAGAAACTCGGCCAACCTTTCATCAAAGCCTTTGCTCACTCTGGCCATGTGCACCTCCGTGACCGACCGTCGGTCTAAACCGACCGTCGGTCAAATGTTAGTGCAATTTGTTTTTTTTGTCAAGTATTTTTTATCGATGAAAAACTGGTTCCTCAGTCTTGGTGATTTCCAGCATTACCACTTTCCTTCCGCGCTTTTTGTCTGGGCACTTCAATGCGCATCGAGAGAAGCGATTCATCATCGCTTCCCAGCAGTTCTTCAAGCTCTTTGTAAATTTCAGGGCGAATTATTCTTCAGGTAATTCCTGTGGATTTCGGCGATTTTTTTGCAAAAACTGCGGTATGAGACAAATCCGGCTATAAGGAAAATAACGCCGACTATCAGGGAAATGATTCCGAAAATATTCCAGGTGACAGACACCATGAAGTGGAATAGGCCGATGCCTAATGCGATGAATGAGATGCCGGTGCGAATGTAGGCCAGGAACGTCCGCCAATTGGCGAGTTTTGTTCGCTCCATCGCCAGAAGATCTGTTAGGTTCATCTCTTCAGACACTTTTTTCCCATCTCGTTCATAATATGTATATAGTAATCTGAATGATTGCGATTGTCAAACTTGCAATTGACAAAAATATTTCATCTGCTATAATTTTTACGCTCTTATATTAAATAAAGGAGGAAGACCAAATGAGAAGAGTTTTGTTCATATTCACTCTTACCCTGAGCGTTCTCGGTTTTGTAGCGACAGGCTTCGCGCAAACCAGCGGTCCCGATTACCAGGTGGCGCAGATCAAGGCGTTATGCGAACAGTTTTCGGCCGATGTCGGCGATGTGTGCGGCACTTACGTTCCCGATTACCACCCTTATTATGGTTATGTCGGCATTGACGATATGCCGGTCCACTCCAGCGGTTGGAACGATCAATACATTCAGGAGTTATACCCCGGTCAGACAGTGGTGAGTTATAGTAAAGAGTTGAGATACCTTTCAGGCCGGGTGTTGATGCAACATAAAGATTCCTATGGTACAGACTTTTATGTCTGGCATGAAATCCAGAACGAACCGATGTATTATATCCGCGCCAATATTTATGGTTATTGGGTGGATTTGTGGAACATCGTCAGGCCCGCTTGCGCAAACCCTGTCGGCGTTTATATCGACGGCATATTCGTCGGATACGTTAAGTGGAGCCAGGTTTTTTTCTTGTAAATTCAAGATATCGATAGCGACGGAATTCGTTTTCTGTTTGCTATAAATAACATAATCATTCAGCGAATAAAGGAGGATAACCAAATGAAAAAAATTTTGTTCATTTTCACTCTCACCTTGTGCTTTCTCGGTTTTGTAGCCATCGGCATCTCTCAAACCGGAGGTCCTAATCCCGATGATCAATTGGCGCAAATCAAAACGTTGCATACTGAATTTTCAGTGGACGTCAATGCTGTCTACAATACCTACATGCTCGATTACCACCCGTACTACGGATATGTCGGCATCAACGATATGCCGGTTCATCCCGGCGGCTGGGACGACCAGTATCTCCCGGACCTGTTTCCAGGTCAGACCATTATGAATTACGAAAAAGAACTGACCTATCTCACGGGCCGGGTGTTGATGCAGCACAAAGATACCTATGGGGTCGATTTTTATGTTTGGCACGAAATCCAGAATGAACCGATGTTGTATTTTCGTACGCGTACATATGATCAATGGTGGTATGAATTATGGAGAGTGGTCAGACCCGCTTGCGGTAATGATGTGGCAGTGTACATCGACGGTATCCACATGGGTTATCTCAGGGACGGGCAGTTTGTTCCCTGGTATATGTAATCTCTTGAAAATATGAATTTGTCTCGATATTGAGCGCTTTTTTTATGTCTTTTCCGGCCCGCTCCACGTTGCCGACAACGGGGCGGGCCTTTTTTTCCTGAAAAAAAATAATAAAAATGTTATAATTCCCAACTGGAAACAGGATTGATTATGCTAATTTGTCTGCTATAATTATTAACTATATGAAAATGGAGGCAACAAATGAAGAAAGTATTGTTCTTAATTTCCCTCTCTGTTTTGCTGGTTGGTTTTTTGACCTTCAGCATCACCGGAAGTGACGGTCCCAACCCCGATACACAGTTGGCTCAGGTTCAGGCGGCGCATGACCAGTTTTCCACCGATGCCGGCTCCGCCATCACCGATTATGTCCCCGACTACCATCCCTACTACGGAGTTATCGGAATCGACGATATGCCTGTTCACAGCGAAGGTTGGCAGGATTCCTACGTGTCTGAACTCTTCCCCGGAGAGACGATCGAGGATTTTTACGTCGAGCAGATTACCATCAGCGGCCGGATTTTGATGAAACATTTGGATCAATTGGGCAATGAGTTTTTTGTCTGGCATGATGTCCAGGATGAGCCGGTCAATCATGTCATGGTGCGGTTGATTCAATCTCCTTTCTATTATGGGCAACTGGTTGGACCCAGATGCGGAAATGCTATTGCGGTTTATGTGGACGGCATGTTCAGAGGCTGGATCAGAGACGGCCGGTTTTCGATGATTTAAGTCAAGAATTAGTAATAAAAGCCCATCCGAAGGATGCCCCCTGGGTGGGCTTTTTTTTTTACAATAACGGGACAGTCAGCGTACCGTCCATCAGAATGAGCATGCGGGCATCCGGTCCCTTGATTTCAACGGCTTTGTCGATAGCGGCCTGGATGGTCGGGTATTGTGTGAAGAAGATTTTGCCGATATCCGCATCGGGAAGTCCGGTGACGGCGAAACAATGGGCCCATTGGGTGGTATCCGCCAGAAGGGACGCTTTGTGGTATCCAAGTTTGTAATCCGCCTCCACCATCCGCTTGACCTCTTGCGGGGAAGAGCACACTTTCATCAAATCAAAAAATTTACTGGGTCCGATCCCTTCGTGGCAGGCGCACACCCAGATCACCACGCCGTCTCTTTTGAGAGCCAGCTTCGCGTTTTCCAGAGCGTGTTGCGCCTGGTAAAGATTGATGTCTTTTGGCGGGCGCACCAATGTCAATACAATATCCGCCTTGCCGTCGATTTTGACTCCGAAGACCTCGTCCGCTTTTTTGGCCGCCTCCAGGAAGGAGGTTTCGATATGGCCGCACACGGCGCCGTAGATACGGTGTTTTTGATCGAGAACAATCTGGATGGAGAATATTTTGTCGGGATCGATCAGCGTCGCCGCTTCATCCATATCTTCGCTGACCGCGTTTCCTTTCAGCGCGGTGGGGGCGACACCGGGTTTTAGCGCGTGGCTATGGTTACGCTCGATAGTTTCGTAACCCGCCACTCCAGGTAAAAATGATTTCCTACCGCCGGTGTAACCGGCGAAATAATGTGGCTCCACCGAATTGATGGTGATGATCCGCTGCGCAGCCATGATTCGTTTGTTAAACGACACCGGAGTGCCGCGGCTTGTGTCGCCGGCATGGATCAGTTCTTCTTCGTTGCGGCTGTCGTGGACAAATATCCGGTCTTTGAATTCATGACGTAACGATCCGAAGATCTTATCGAGTTCTTCTTCCGTAGGAGCCCGGTGTGTGCCGGTGGCCACCATGAAGCGCACATTCCTGTCTTTAAGTTTGGAGTAGAGCAACGACAAGACCAGAGCCGTCGGCGTCGGGCGGGTGCCGTCATTCACAATCACCCAGGTATCGTCGCTGCCGGCGAGAAAATCTTCCAATGGCGGCGCGTCGATAGGGGAGTCAATGGCGGAACCTATTAGCGCTTCCGCATCGCCGATCCGATTTTCGTTCGGCTCGACGATCTCCACTCGAATCCCGTCTGCCACATTCACAGTCACTTCGTCATATCCATAAGGTATCTTGATGTTCATACCCCTTTTATACTATTGAATCCACTAAAACTCAAGCGGCGGGTTTCGAAAAAAAATAGCCAAAAACCATAAAAAATTTGATTTCTTGAAAAAT
>JAHELQ010000462.1 GCA_024644125.1 Candidatus Aminicenantota bacterium
GTTTGTCGGTCTTTAGCGGGAATTTTGGTCCCTCCCTGTTCACGTTCCGCCTGGTCCGGGAAAAGTTCCCTCATATCATGACGATCATGGGGGGGGGGATATTCGCCGATCAATTGGCTCCGGGTTCTCCAAATTTTGAGATGTTTTTGAAAAAAGCGGATTATGTAGACAAGATTATAGTGGGCGAAGGGGAAGTTCTATTGGCAAAGTTACTGAAGGGGCAGCTCCCCCATGACCGACGAGTATTACTATTTAAAGATTTCGAAGAGGCGCCCCTGGAATTGTCCGCCATCGGGCTCCCTGATTATTCAGATTTGGATCTGGAGCGTTATCCGTACATCGCGTCGTTCGCCTCCCGCAGTTGTCCGTTTCAGTGTTCATTTTGTTCGGAAACCGTTCAATGGGGGAAATATAGAAAAAAAGAGGCCGATCATATCGCTACGGAGCTATTGGAACTTTCCCGGAAGCATGACTGTCAATTGTTCTTGATGGGGGATTCCCTGTTGAATCCTGTGGTTGGCGGATTGGCGCGGGCTCTTCTGGACAAAGGCGGCGGTGTGTATTGGGATGGGTATATCAGGGCGGACAGGGATGTGTGCGATCTTAACAACACTATTTTGTGGCGGCGCGGAGGTTACTACCGGGCGAGACTTGGATTGGAATCCGGGTCGGAACACGTGCTGCGATTGATGGGGAAAAGAATCACCATCGATCAAATCAAAGCGGCGTTATCCAGTCTGGCGCACGCCGGAATCAAAACCACCTCCTATTGGGTGATCGGTCATCCTGGGGAATCTGAAACCGATTTCCAACAGACTCTTGAGCTTATTTCCGAAATGAAAAACGACATATACGAAGCCGAGTGCAATCCTTTCAATTTTTATATGGCGGGGCAGGTGGTTTCAAGCCGATGGGTCGAAAACAATTCTCCCCGTCCACTCTATCCGGAGGAGGCCTGGGATTCGTTAATCCTCCAGACCTGGTATCTGGAAGGGGAACCCACCCGGTACGAGATGCACGACCGGGTACGGCGTTTTGTAGAGCATTGTAAGGGACTTGGTATTCCCAATCCCTATTCGATTCAAGATATCAACGATGCGGATGTGCGCTGGACAAAACTGCATAAAAACGCCGTACCGCCGATGATGGATTTCAAAAAAGGGGAGCCTGTCATCGATGATCCTTCCAGGATAAAAAAACTATCTCTGATTCAAAATACACTCAAAGACGACGAGGAATGGAATTTTTAAAGGAGCCGGAAGACGATGCGGAATAAAAATATTGCGGAATTGACGATCGCCTCGGGGCAGTTCAGGCAGGAGGAGGCTTATTGGCTGGAGAGAATGAAAGGAGACCTCCCTAAGTCCGGTTTCACCCGTGATTTTTGGAATTCCGACGGCAACGATCTCACAAAGAGCGAACAGGAATTTTGCGTACCTCGAGATGTTTTCGAGCGGATTCTCGGGATTACGGGGGAAAATGACGCGAGGATTCATGTCGTGTTGGCGACCGCCATGGCCGCTCTGTTGTTTAGATATAATGATGAACCTGATGTGCTGTTCGGAGTGCCGGTATATGTTCAAGAAAAAAAAAGCTCTGTAGATTTATTGAACACAGCGCTCCCCATTCGAGTTTTTGTCGGCGGTCAGTGGTCCTTCAAAGAGTTGTTGATGGAATTGAGGCGGACTATCGTCGCAGCGATGGATCATGCCAATTATCCTATAGAGACCTTGTTGTATCAGTTGGAGTTGTCATCTGACGGGAAGGATTTCCCATTGTTCGATGTTGCAATACTTCTGGAGAATATTCATCGCAAGGAAGATATCTCATATTTAAACCCGGGCCTTTTGTTCCGGTTTCGTCGGGTCGGCCGGGAATGTGTGGCGATCATAGAGTACCGGGCGGAAAATTATCATTCAGATTCTATCCGGCTGATATTTCAATTGTTTGTACAGGTTTTATCGCGCGGTATTCGTGATGTCGAATGTATCGTCGCGGATCTGCCTCTTTGGGAGGCGGATGAAAAAGAGCGGCTCCTCGATAATTTAAACGGTGAACATCTTGATTTTCCCGGTGATATGACTCTTCCGGTGTGTTTTTTGAATCAGATGGGCAAAACTCCAGATTATGTCGCTATCGTGGATGATGATAAACAGCTTACATATTTGCAGTTGGGGTTGAAAGCATCCGGAATTGCAGGAAGTTTGAATCGGAACGGGGTGCGGGTAGGCGAATTGGTGCCGGTGATCCTGGATCGCTCCGGTGAATTGGCGGCGACGATGCTCGGAATTGTCATGGCCGGAGGAGCGTATCTGCCGATCGATCCAAAAAACCGGCAGGCGCGGATCACATTTATCCTCAGGGACAGTGCCGGCAGATTTGTCTTTGCTCCCTCGGGTTTTTTCGATATGTGTCACAAGGTCGATGAGGGATTCCAGGTCTTAGATCCAGCGGAAATTGCGGATGCGTCACATATTGCATTTCAGAAAGACGATGCCCGCCATTCCGGTATTCCCCTCTATGCGATTTATACATCCGGTTCGACGGGACTTCCCAAAGGTGTGTTGGTTCATCATAGAGGAATTATCAATCTGGTTTACTCCCATCGCCACATCTTTGGGAATACCTGTTTCGATAGATTCTCCCAGGTGGCCAGCTCTGGATTTGACGCCATGGCATTCGAGACCTGGCCGGCTCTTCTTGGGGGCGCGTCGCTTTATATAGCGGCGGAGCGGCTGGTGATGGATCCACATTCGATGATGCTATGGCTTCTTTCCAGAAGAATCACAATCACGTTTCAATCGACGCGTATGGCGGAACTATTGTTGACTCAAACATGGCCGTACGAATATGTTCCCCTCAGAATGATGAGAACTGCCGGCGATACGTTGAAAGCATTTCCTCCTCGAGGGTGTCCGTTTCTGGTGTACAATCTTTATGGACCCACGGAAGATACGATCTGGACAACCTGGCTTCTTGTTCCCGGGGAAAATACCGGTCATCCCGGGAAACCTTCTATTGGAAAACCTGTTCCCAATAAAAGAGTTTTTGTGGTAGGCAAGGATCATCGGTTGCAACCAATCGGCGTACCCGGTGAACTTTATATTGCGGGCGAGGGTTTGGCGCTTGGTTACCTGAATCGACCCGGACTGACTGCGGAAAAATTTAACGCTCTCTCCGGCGACATCGGAAACACCGTTTACAAAACCGGCGATATGGTGCGATGCCGCCCGGATGGGAATCTGGAATTCCTGGGCAGGGTGGACAACCAGGTGAAGATTCGAGGTTATCGCATAGAGCCGGGGGAGATCGAGTCCCACCTCATGAGAATTGAAGGGATTACCGGCGCGGTTGTACTGCCGGTGGAGAACCCCGGTCTCGAAAAACATTTATGCGCCTATGTCGTTTCCGATCCCCAATTGGAGAACGAAGAGATAAAGTCCCGGTTGGCCCAGTGGTTGCCGGATTATATGATTCCGGCGTTGTTTGTCCATCTGGATGCCCTTCCCATAAATTCCAGCGGTAAAGTGAATCGAAACGCGTTGCCCAAACCCGATTGGACAGGCCAGAAACATTATGCCGCTCCCCGCAATCATCTGGAACGGATGCTGGTGGGATTGTGGAGCGAGGTATTGCATCTCGACAAGGCGTCGATCGGTATTGACGCCAATTTTCTGGACCTGGGCGGCCACTCCATCAGCGCCACTGTTCTGGCGGCCAATATTCGTAAACATTTCAATGTGAGTATGCCTCTTGCCCGGATATTCGAAAAACCTTCGGTAAGAGCGATGGCCGCGTTCATTTCCGGGCAGGAACCTGAGGACATTGGATTTCTGGAATCAGTGGAAAAAATGGAATATTATCAATTGTCCTCCGCTCAAAACCGCCTTTATATTATGCAAATGATGGATGAAGACAATTCCGTCTACAATGTACCCGGATTTATAAAGCTGGCGGGTCGATTGGATTTCGACCGATTGCGAGAGGCGTTCGAGCGTTTGCTCGAACGGCATGAATCATTGCGAACCTATTTCGCCTGGATCGATAACCAGCCGGTGCAGTTGGTCGCCCCGTCCTCGCCGTTTGAAATTGAGCGAATCGATGCCCGCGGTCGTTGCGAGGATGAGTTGATTCGCGATTTTATCAAATCCTTCGATTTGAAGCGACCGCCGTTGATGCGAGTATCGTTGGCTTCCATAGGGGAGGACAGGTATTTATTGATGGTTGACCTGCACCACATTATTTCCGACGGTATCAGTCTGGCGATTTTGGTTCGGGATTTCATGGATCTCTATTCAGGAAAGCGATTGTCGCCTTTGAAGTACCACTACCGGGACTTCGCTCATTGGCAGCGCGCGTTGTACTCATCGAAAAAGCTGGAGGCTCAGGAACGGTTTTGGGTCGAATTATATGAGGGGTGGGAGCCGTACCTGGATTTCCCTACCGATTTACCCTACCCGGCGGCCAGAAAATACACCGGCGAAGTGGTGAGGCATTCATTCCCCCTTGATTTCGGTGAAAAGGTCTACCGGTTTCTCCAGGAGAACGATGCGACCCTCTATATGCTACTTATGGCGGTTTACAATATAGTGCTGGCAAAATTATGCCG
>JAHELQ010000463.1 GCA_024644125.1 Candidatus Aminicenantota bacterium
GTCCGTCAATAAAGACTTTTATTTCATTCGACTTGAAATCGAATTGGAAGAGCATCTGCTCATCATTTTTTGAATAACTGATTACCAATAGTTTCTTTTCGTTATCCGCCACAGGAATTGAAAACTCGCCGTGACAGAAGAGATGGCTCATCCGGCGCCGCAACTGGTTGAAGCGAGTGATATAACGCAAAAGATCATCCTGGCCTTCTATTTTTTCCCATTCCATACAACGGCGGTTATCCGGATCGCTCTGCCCTTGCATGGCCAATTCTTCTCCGTAATAGATGACCGGGCTTCCAGGCATGGCGTAGAGCAACGCGATCACTAAGAGGTAGAGCTCTGGGTTCGGCAACGCGGAAGCCAGCCGCGGAAGGTCGTGATTGCTCAAAAAATTCCAGGTGAGACTCCCCCGCTCCAACGGCAACCGGTAAACTGAGGCCATGACGGCATCCGCCAACCTGTCCACCGGAAATCCCTGTTTCTCGATCAGAGGTACCACTACTTCCCAATAAAACGAATAATTGGTGATGCCGTGAATCCCTGTCTCCTCGACAAGAATCGAGGTATTTTTATGCCAGAGTTCCCCGATCACCAACGCCCGCGGATTGACGGCCTCGATCGCCTTCATCAGGCGGTGGGTGAATTCCACCGGGAGATGGGAACATGCGTCCAGGCGGAAGCCGTCGATTCCAAATTCTTGCAACCAGAACACCGCCGCTTTTATCAAATAATTCTGCACGATCGGATTTGCCAGATTGAATTCCGGCATGTCCTTGTAACCGCTCCAGGCATCGTAGCAAGGGGGATCGGCCACAGTCGCGGGGAAGCTGCGGATATGAAACCAATCGCAAAATCGCGACGATTCTTGATTCTGTAATATATCCTTAAATGCGAAAAAATCGACGCTACAATGATTGAGGACCAGATCGAGAATCACCCGCAATCCATGTCGATGGCTCCTCTCCACCAGATCTTTGAAATCAGAGAAACTTCCCAGCACAGGATCCACCCGGAAATAATCGATCGTGTCGTACCGGTGGGAGGTCTTGGCGGCGAACACAGGATTCAAGTAAATAAAATCGACGCCCAGTTCAACGATATAAGGGAGTTTCTCGACAATCCCCCGCAGATCCCCGCCAAAATAGGAAAAATACCCGGGATTCTCTCCCCATTGCTCGAACCATGTCTGCCGGCGTTGAGATGAAGATTTGCAAAAACGGTCGGGAAACACCTGGTAACCGACCTCATGACCGACAGTGAAAACTTCGGTCGCCGAAGGCTTATTCGCCGGCAATGATAGCGGATTGTCCTCATTAAGGACTATTGGTCCTTCATCCCCTTGAAGACGGAAATAGAATGACGATGTCCCCATACCTCGGGGTAAATCGAGAATCCAATATTTTTTGTTCTTGTGGCAAAAGGCCAACCGGAAGCGGATGATGTCTCCATCGACAGTGGCAAACTCCACTCCTTGCACCCAGGAATGATGACTGATTGCCCGTAAAACAACGCGCCCCTCGTTAAGGCATGAAACATAAGGTGATCTGGGTTGGAATTCAAGGGCGCAGAAAGGCTCGGTTCCGATGTAGACCGAACACCGCTTCAGATGATCGCTTCGGGAAACCTGGTCTTCCAGGTTGTTGCTGACGGGTTTTGTGAAATCGTGATTGAGGAAATAATGGATAAACACCTCGCCCTCGGGAACATCCACTTCGACAGTAAACACTCCCTTGCCCCGGTAAATCATTTGCTTGCGGAAATAACGGCCGCTGGAAGGGAAGACTCCGATATGTACAGCGTCAACCTCCTTTTCTGGGGCAATGAAGAGGAATTCTTTAATCATGGATTTCCCCCGTCACTTTTTCATAAATCGCTCTAAAAACGAGACGGCTTCGGTGTAATTGTTTTTCCTCCGGAAGATCTCCTGCATCCTTTTTAGGGAAGCCTGGATTTCATCATCCGCCAACACTGTCTGTATCATTCTCATCAACAATTCAGAATCCACGGATGATATGGATCCTCTCAGGCCTAAGTTGTGATAGACAACGCGGGCTGCGTTGCCCGGTTGATCCATACCATACGGAAAGACGATCATGGGTACGCCATAATAGAGGGATTCCCGAACAGAGCTCAATCCGCCATGGGTAATAAAAAGAGAGGCCTTTTCAAGAACCTCCAATTGCGGGACCCATTCGGTCACGAAAACATTGGCGGGAACTTGAGTCATGTTCTCACGGTCATTCTCGTCCGAAACCTGGATGATAAGCTGCATGTCTTCAAAATAAGCCATCGCTCCCAGCAACGCATTCATCAATCGCCGCCAATTATCTTTCGCCCATTCGCTATGGGAACCCAGTGAGCAATAGATCAATTTCTTTTCCGCATCTACCCAGCTCCAATCAAACGGGTCGCCGGGTCGAGAGGGATCGACGCACGAGCCCACGTAATGGCGAACCAAACTTCGAGCCACGAGGGGAAAATCCAATTCCCTGGGAGCCATCACCAATTCTGGCACATCCAGTCTATCGCCATATTCCCCAAGCCTTACCCGGCCGCCTGCATTTTGGATAGGTTTGCCTTCCCGGAATCCTTTCAAGCCCAGAGCAAACACAAAATAAGCGTTGAACATGATACTTTCCTTCAGCCGCCGCATGGCGAGCCTCATCCAGGCCGCAAGATTTCTGAGGCGATTCACCGCGGAAAACCTATAAAATGGGACAACCGCCGAAAACACAGGCGGAGTACGCCAGGAAAATACCGAAGACAGACACGTGCTGACGCCGACGATTGGAATGTTCGCCTTTAAAAACGGAATGGCGCTTTGCGGAAGCAGATAATCCGACAACACCAGGTTTGGTGGAATTTCCTTGAGCAAGGAATCGATCTTTGTTTGCAAATGATTGCCCACGTCAAGGTTTTTTTCGAGATTCAAACGAGCCTTGATTCGAAACTCTGCGAACCGGGATCGAACATCAACAGCTTCCAATCGCCGTTCATGACGTTCAAGCAAGTGATCGAACCATTCTTTTTCCGGCTCCAGAATCCGATACTCGAATCCCGCTTCGCTCACATAATGGGAAAAGGTCGCATTTCCCACAAACACAACACGGTAATCCTGCCGCTCCAATTCCCTTACCATTGGAAACGCGGCGTTGTAAGCGCTGAATTGCGGATACAGGACTACCCAGACGGTACCTTTTTTGCTCGAAGATTTATTCATTTCGTCACGCCATCACGTTTCATCCCGGCGATTTTGACTTCGGAATTTTGACAGGCCAGCGGTACAAACGTCGCGAAATTCAGAAAGATGTTTTCTATGGTTTCCTTTTTAAACAATTCTCGATTGTAATTGCATTCGATTTGTATGCCATTGGGAAATTCCCCGATATTGAGATCCATATCGAAATACACATGATCCACCGCTTCGTGGCAGGCCTCGAAGTCGGTTATCATCGCATCTTGATCATCCACTTTGTAGAAATTCAAGAACAACGAGCCAATCGAATCCAACGGCACATCAAATTCGGCCAGTAGCCGCTCCAATGGATATTCCCGGTGTGTCAGGGCATTGGAGACAGTCTCCCCCACCGATTTGACATAATCGCCGAATGGGAGGGAAGGATCGATCGCCGTCCGGTAAATCATGGTATTCATAAAATATCCCAACATTCCCGCCAACGCCTTATGAGTACGGGTGGCAACCATGGTTCCGGTCATACAATCAGTTTGCCCGGTCAGTCGATAAAAATATAAATTCAGGCACGCCGACATCACGGTAAAAAAACTGGTATCTGTTTTTTTTGCCAATCCCAATAACAAATCCTTGCTTTGCTCCGACAAGACAAACCGGTATTTGGCTCCTTTCACCGACCGCGCCGAGACCAGAAGTCCGAATAGATGTTCTTGTTCCCCGTCGCTCAAAGGGCGGAACATATCGCGCGTATCCTCCAGCAACAATTCACGGTAGGTTCCTGTGCGGCGATTTTCTGGAAAATCCATCGGCAGGTTTGATTCCGGGTGGGGCGGCGAAAACATGGCGTGCCAGAATGATTTTAAGGCAGTGGAATCATCGTTTTTGATCCGACGATTGTACCAGGCGCCAAAGTCCCTATATTGAAAAGGCAATGGCTGCAAAGGATTTTCCAGTCCGTGGGAGAACGCTTCATACAAGGCCATTAACTCTTTTTCCATCACTCCCCGCGACCAGGCGTCGGATAGAATATGATGAATGACCAGAAAGAACACGGTTCGCTCGGGAGAAATCCTGATGAGCGTTCCTTTGCAAATGGGCCCGTTCTCCAGATCGAACATCGTGCGGAACCGTTCATCGACCAATTTCCTGGACAGAGTATCTGGATCTTCTGAATCCTGAATGTCGATATATTCAAGTCCGTGCTTTTTGGTATCAAACGCTTCGACCATCATTTTTTGGCCTTCGGGCAATGACCGGAACAGTGTCCGCATTGTCTCGTGCCGGAGCAGCAAAGCTTCCCAGGCGCGCTCCATAGCCTTCCGATCCACATTTCCCAGATGGTAATCTGCGCTTACATTGAACGGCATGCGATCTTTCACCTGATATTGGTAACGCATCCACATCCCGAGAATCGG
>JAHELQ010000464.1 GCA_024644125.1 Candidatus Aminicenantota bacterium
CTACGGCAGCGCGTCGGTGTGCAACAGCGACAACCGCCCCGTTAAAACCGCCATCGACAACCTCAAGGCAGCCGGTATCGCCACTGTCATCGCCTCCGGCAACGACGGCGAATGCGGTCGCATCAGCGCTCCCGCCTGCGTTTCCACTGGAATCTCAGTCGGATCCACCGATAAAACCAACAAAGAGGCGTATTATTCCAATTTCCAGGCGGATATGCTGGATATTTTCGCCCCCGGTTCCGCCATCCGTTCCGCAGGCGGCTCTGGAAACGCCGCGTACGTTTCGATGTCCGGCACCTCTATGGCGACCCCTCATGTGGCCGGCGCGTGGGCCATCATCAAACAGTTCTCCAACCTCGATGTCACCTCGATATTGACGATTTTGAAAGACAGTTCCGTTGAAGTGACCACCAAATGCGGCAGCGGTGTCAAAAAACCGTTGATGAACGTGGGCATCTCCCTGCAGAAACTCTTGAAAGTGGCTCCCCCCACCAACTTCACCGGCGAACAGTCTGAGAACTACTCCTACTTCCAGACCGAATACGTCAATATTCTGACCTGGCAGGCCAATGATCTCAACAAAGACAGAAACGTGACCCACTACCGCGTCTACCAGGTGGGCGAAACCCTGAACGATCTGAGCATCTTGAGCGAACTCAACCAAAACACCTTCTCCTACTACCACCGCAAAGTGAAAAAGAACATTCCAGTTACCTACGCCATCACCGCTGTGACTGATGAAGGGGATGAGAGTATTCCCTCTTATTTCGAATTGGAAATCGGTATCCCCCAGGAGAACTGAGCGGCTTGACTCCCCGGACTATATCTGTTACCATTTTGCGATGAACACGGAATTACGGAAACACCTCGAAAATTTCAAGAACCGCAAAGTGGTGGTCTGGGGAGACCTTATTCTGGATGAATACATTTATACCTCCACCAGCCGGATCTCCCGCGAGGCCCCGGTCCTGGTCACTGAATTCGAAGCGAACGATTATAAATTAGGCGGCGCCGGCAATGTCATCATGAACATCAAGGCGTTGGGCGCCGATCCAATCCCCGTCGGCCTGGTGGGAAACGACGCCGACGGCCAAACCCTGGAAAACATCCTGACGGCCAAAGGAATATCCACTCGATATCTGGTCAAGGAGGAAGGCTACAAAACCCCCAAGAAAAGCAGAATCCTCTCCGGCGGCGACAATACCAAAAAACAACAGGTACTGCGCATCGACACGCTCAATAAAACCAGACTGGACAATCGCCTCTACGAAAAAATCGAGAACAATCTCTGCCGGTTATTGGAAGAGGTGGATCTCTTGATTCTCTCCGATTATCTCTACGAATCGGTAAAACCAGATATTTTCCAGACTATCAAGACCACATTCCCGCAAAAACTATTTATCGTTGACTCCAGGAAACATTTCCTGAAATATGGGCATGTATCCATCGCCACTCCAAACGAGCCGGAAATCAAAAAGATCTTCCCCGACAAGTTGTTCTATTCGGAGAAGGACTTCCATGACGCCGGCCGCGAGTTGATGGAAAAACTGGACGCCCGAGGGATCATTCTCAAGCGGGGCCACAAAGGGATGCTGGTATTCGAGAGAGATTCGACTCCCCGCCCCATCAGCATCTTCGGTTCTCCCGACATTGTGGATGTCACAGGCGCCGGCGATACGGTCATTTCCGTCGTGGGCCTCGGACTTCTGGCCGGAGCCGATCTGTACTCCAGCGCGCAATTGGCCAATATCGCCGCAGGATATGTAGTGATGAAAGAGGGCGCCTACGCTATCTCGTTTGAGGAATTACTGAATGTACTCTGACAAGTTCTATCCCCTGGACCAATTGGTGGAAAAGATTCAGGAAGAGAAAAAACGGCATAAAACCATCGCACTAGCCAACGGCGGATTCGACCTCATCCACATCGGCCATGTTCGCTACCTGCGGGAAGCGGCCAAAGTGGCGGACATTCTCGTCTTAGCCCTCAATTCCGACGCCTCCCTCAAAAAACTCAAAGGCGACCATCGCGCCATTCTCGACCAACACAACCGGATCACGATCCTATCTTCCTTCAGCTTCATCGATTACATCACCGTCTTCGACGAACTCACCGTCGATAACGTCCTCCTCACCCTCACACCCAATTTTCACTGCAAAGGCTCCGACTACACTCCAGAGACCGTCCCCGAACGCCACACCGTCCGCTCCTACGGCGGGCAAATCGCCATCGTCGGCGGCGCCAAAGTCCGCTCCACCTCCGAAATCATCACCCACATCCGCAGCCTTTATCTATAACTTCGCCTCCCCTTTCCCCCCCCGCATTGCCTCACGGAAAATTCTTACTATAAAGAGATTCTTAAACCAACTAAAAATGTAACCTACCATATGGCAAATTTGAAGGTGCCCATGATACTCTGAAATTGGCACAAATTCTTTAAGAGCGGATGCATTTTTTCTCGTTTTAGTTCTAGAATCAATTCAAAATGCATCCAGCTCCACATTTTCCACTAAATACTTAGACTAATAAGAAAAAAACATAGATAAACTAGTCTAAGCAGCAAGTGTAAGTGCCAGAATCTTTGCATTCTTCATTTGAACACAACGAGCCACAACACACATATCCCCAATCCCCTACCCCTGGGCCCGCTTGCAAAGTCAATGTAGTAATGGAAATTGTTACCATAATAAGAGACAAACAAATTAAGAAAAAAGAGATTACCTTAACTTTCATCACATCCTCCTAAAATATCAAATTGTTTTTTTGTCAAAAGTCCAGAACTTCCAGGTCCTAACAGTCAGCCCAATCTCGATCTCAATCATAAGTTTCACACCACTTCTCCCTTACTTATTCTTCATCGGAAGCAAAGGAGTACTGTAAGGTCTTAGCCCGGTGAATTGTTGTTTATAAAACCGGGTTATGTTCCCTTTTTCTGATTGCTCAAGAATTATAAAATTTTCCCCTCCAATTTCATCTTTCGCAATGCCTTCCACCGGATTGCGATATCTTTGTATCGCCAACAGACGCTTACTGGCAAAGCTATAATAGGACACAGTACTAACCTTTCTCAAAAAAACAATCCACTCTGAACCATCCTCCAATTCAAAATAAACTGCGTCACGGAATGGCTCCTGAACATCAGCATGAACATTTTCCTCAAAGGAAGGCCCCTCGCAAATGAGAGAATATGTTTTCTTTTTTACATCAAAAACCTCCAAAATAACGACAAACCCTTGATTCTTTCTACTATAATCAAAACCTCTCAACCTGGTATGATTATGTTCAGTTTTCCATTGAAACACAATTTTGCCGTCTTTGTCGCTCACAACTAACCGATGCCACCCCTTTTCAAAATTAAATGTACTGCCATCGACTGTTATAGTCCCCGTTTGCATCTCTTCAATTCCATTCCCGATTGCCTGCCCATTGAATGGCATGAACAACATGAGTGCTGAAATAATGAAAAAAAGCTTCGTCCCATTATAATAAGTCATTTGTAATCCCCTCTTTAATTTAATTATCTTCTCGAAATTTTGAGCTTATAACGATGCAGTCTCAAAGGCATACCATTTCCCTTTTCATCAAAAGAAGAGTCTTCGACAATATAAACATAGCCATCTTTAGAATACCGAATAAATGAATAAGGCGCCTCCAATCCCTCGGCATAAGTGTTCCCGTTTATATCATGAATATTGGCGAACGATTTAATTTTAAGGTTGTCGTACATGGACACTCTGATTAGAAACATACCATTTCCAAGGTCGAATGGTCGAATAGGGTGAAATTTTTTCCCCCACCATTTCGCGCTTTGGGGAGTATAGTCATATGGATTAAAATTTTGAGGGAATGGAACTCCTTGGGGAGTAAACAAAGAATTTCGGAAGGGATATAACACTTTTTTTAAATTTAGTTGCCGGTCAAAAAGATGCAATTCATAGTTATAGGGATATAAAAACAATAAATTATTGGATTCCTCTAGAAAATCAAAACCTCCAATTTGAAAGCGGCAGATGAATATTCGGAAATTTTTAAATTCAGGAGAAAATGCGGTACGCAGGATTTCTCCAGTTGGAGTGATTTTGAAAAGAACATCATTGTATTCCATTGAGTAAAGTGAGTAGATGATAAAACTTCCATCATCATCAAGATATAAATCCTGGGCAGATCGATCAATTTTATATCCCTGTTCGAATTCATATTTTGGGGAAGAATATTTCAAAATTTTTCTTTTTCTGCTATCAAAAAAGTAGAGATTATCGTTTTTATCAAACTGGGGGAACCGCGGGATTTCGAATTCGCCTGGCCCCAACCCCTGGCGCCCAATACTTCTTACAAACTTTCCTGTTTGGTCGAACTGGTAAATTTTCCGAATTTTACTATCACTGATAAAATAATCTCCCTTTGAATTAATTCCAATCCAACCGATCGTATAAACCTCTTTATCAGGGGAATCATTAAAAAGAGGAATAACCTCATGTTCGCCGAAAGCATGATCCCACTTTGTAATAAGCGGTTTTACATCGGTGAAGGCGATACGAAGGTCAGTATTCTCTTCATTATTACAACCACCAAATAACAGAAATGCAATTACAATAAAAATAGAGAATTT
>JAHELQ010000465.1 GCA_024644125.1 Candidatus Aminicenantota bacterium
AATCCACAATTAGCTAAAGATACTTCAAAATTTCCATACAAAAACAGATACTACTTATGTATATAAATATTTTTCCAATATACAACCAAACGTTTCATAATTCAACCCACTTTTTCTTCCTGAGCTGAAAAAGCGGCCAGAGAGAAAATATAATTGCCGCTGAACAATACTTGCAGCATTCTTCTCCTATATCAATTTAAAGATCGATATACTCTCATTGTTATTGATCATAAAGAGCTTATCATGTTTTCTATACAAAAAGTTTTCTGGGCGTCCAGTTCCCCAGGTTTCGTTTTCTTTTATTTGTCGAGGAAAATAAATTCTCTCTTTATACTTGCCGTCATAGGAAAGAATCACCAGAGAGTCCTTTTGAACCAGCGCCCAACCCTCTCCCCAACGAATGACACTGAGAAACAACTCTTTGGTCTCTGGAAACTCCACCGACTGTTTGGTTCTTTGCTCAGGTTTCGGTATGATTCCCGCGAAAAATTCATCTTTATCTCGGGCTGTGACGGGGAGTGCTTTAAACGAGGCATCAATTGACATTTTTTGTATTTTCCCGCCCGTTTTCATCAAACTAAACGACCTCTCCTGCGTCATAAACACCGCCATGCTGCCATTTTTCCCAGGTAAAACGACCGCTCGGTTAAAAAAGGGGGAGGGAAACCATGGAAACGGAGGCCTTTTGCCACTGGATGGATGAATGGCTCTTTGCTTCCCTTCATAAGGAGTTTCCAACAATAACTGATTTTGGCTGTCATAAATATGATAAAAATATTCGGTCTGTTTGTTTTCTTGCTTAACCGCCTTAATCGTAAGATAGTATAAATCTTCATTCGCTAAAAAAACATTGAAAATAACCATCTTCAAATTCATTTCCCCTTCTAGAGCTCCACTGAATTTATAGCGACAAAGCTTCCGATTCCCTACTCCGGCCAAAAGAGTTTCACTAACAGCAAAGTCAGCCAAGAATTCGAATTCTCCAGGCCCCTCACCAATCCGGCCATATTTCTTCAAAATCTTTCCCTCATGATCGAATTGTATAATGGACCATTCAGCATCCACTTTAGCGAAAATACTATTATCCGTCACCATCACTTTCTTAATAAACATCTCCTCATGAAATCTGATTTCTTTAACATATCTAAGTTTGCTACCTTCAAGCCAATTAATAATTAATAGAACAATCGCTACGAATAACGTGGTACGTCTTATAATATTCATCTTTTCAATATCCTCCTCTTCTATTCATTCATACTAGATATATTATCAAATGCTTTACTATTTATCTCAAGTACCTCTAAATACAATTGTAAAACAAACTCCAACCTTTTTTTTAGCAAAATACAAAATTTGGACTTTTTTTCTAGTTTAATGCTTTTTTTTCCAGCTACACAAGTAAAACACAAATTACAAAAGTATTTGGCCCAGCAATCACAGCAATTATTTTTAATATCATCGGTATATGTTCTGATGAGATATTTGATGGCTTCGTAATTAAATCCGTTTCTAATATCTCCTATAGAAAGAAAATGATCAAGTTTCTCACATAGTTTAAATTCACCCTGGCAGTTGATGAATAAGCGACGAACTCCCGGAGTACATATCCCATTTAGATTTAGCAATGATGAAGAATTGATTCTTTCCCTATTGTGAATTCTTTTGAGATATGGGGCCCATATTCTGAACAGCGGTAGAATTGGCGCTAAATTTTCTTCAACAATATTTGTCAGAAGTGTGTTTTTGCATTCTTCTAAATTCTTTTTCATTTCTTCGGCATGAAGAATAAATGTATCATCTCTAATATCATCAGTTAGGTTGACAAAGTTGAATCTGGAGAAGTTTTCCTTTGTTAAAGGTGAACTATTGAAAAAGTCGTTTGTTTTTAGCAATTGGAATTGTGGAGTAATTGTTGCCTCGAACCTGACATTTTTTTTGTAATATTCAGGGAAATTTTTTTCCCAAATTTGCAAGTTGTATGTAATCGTATCAAAAGAAGGTTCACCATTTATTTTTTTCCTATACTTGTCGTGGATGTCCCTGGGCCCATCTAAACTTATCGATACTCTAAAATTATTCTTAGTTAGATATTCTATAGTTTCAGGCTTTAGAAGTAGTCCATTTGTTGTTATTGAATATTGAATTTTTGATTGAAGATCTCGGTATAGAGTATCTACTCTGTCAATAACATTTTTTATCAGTGATAGTTCAAATAATGGCTCTCCCCCGTAAAAGCCTATATACAAGTTTTCTGATCTAGAGGTTCTTTTTAAAAAAAAATCTAGTGCCTCAAATGCGATTTTTTGAGACATCACTTCATTTGAGTGTTTTCTTTTGGTCGTATAATTTCCAGAATATGCGCAATAATGGCATCTTAAATTGCATTGATTCGTTACATTGAGGATGAGATGTTCTAAATTATTGGATAGTTTATCTTTCAACCCACTTAAATCTATTTGATTGAACATAGGTTGGTCTGTTTCCAAAAAAACATTTTTCTTTATGAGTTCCTTTTTTAATGACCCAAGGTTATTTTTTACTTCTTCAGAGGATAGATTTTTTATTTTTATTAAAGAATTCGAATTTGGGTCATATAAATAATTAAATTTTTTTGTTTCAATTAATTTCATCTTATCTATTCCTAATTTTCATCTCTAAAATCGATACATACAACAAAAGGTCGAAGTATTAATATCTTATACTTCGACCCTTTACCCTTATATAACTTTTTTTAAAATGTCAGGATCACAGAAATCAGTGTTTTTTTTGCTCCTCGAATGGGATTTCTTAAAACGAGAATTTTTGGTCATTCGACATAGCCGTTGCTCGTTCAAAAAGTATTTTTTAAATGGCGTCAGCGGTATCGACTGCATTTGCAACGTGGCTGGTTTTTTCATCAGTAAGGCATGAGCAGTAATCTTGACATGCGCAAGTTGGTGGATTATCTCCCCCCAATGTCTTCTCTTGTTCCTTAAATGGGATTTTTTCAAATGTAAATTTTTGGTTAATAGACATATTCATTTCTCCTTAATTTTGTAATTTGGCAAAAATTAAATGTAAGCGCCAATAAATCCCTGTATTGGCGGATAACTCCAATACAAGTTCCACCACTTCGTCTCGTTTGTCCGGTTCGCCCCAACCGCTCATAGATCCCCAAAGTTCTTTTTTAGCTTTACGTAGCTTTCTGTGATCTCTGCGGTGATGTTATCCTTGTGCTTCAAACGGTTTTCAAGGTAAAAAACTTTCTCTTCCATCTTTTTAGCCTTTTTGATCTCTTTTTGACTCGGGTTTTGAAAGTCCGCTGAGCCTCTATCAAAAAACTCCTTCTGCCAAAGGTAAAACTGATTGGGCGATATTTTCAATTCATGGCAAATAATTGATACGGACGCCCTATCGAGCAGATGGTGCTTCAAAATTTTAACTTTCTCTTCAGCATCGAAATGCCGCCTTTCATTTTCTGACATATATACCTCCTCGTTAGTCTTATCATACTAAACTTTTAGCGAAGTGTGCCCTATTCCATGAGAGGCATGACAGGCGCAAATAACCTTTAGCAAAGTAAAAAAAATAACATATGTGGAAAAGAATTGCAATAGATTTGAAAAGAACCAATTTTAGTGGATTTACAATAGATTCAGTTAAGATTGGATGTGGCGACGGTAGGGCGATTAATGCAGGATTTCTGGTCCTTTGGAAGAATGAGTTAAGGGGGCGATCATCCCCGGGAGTACATTCATCGCGAAGATAGGGGCGTTTGAAAGATAAGCGCCCAAGGTTTCCGATTAGATAGAGTTGGCAGGGAGAAGTTCGCCTCTCGAAATGTTTTTTGCGATTGCCTTTTACGATTTCCCATTGAATGACCTGATTTGGGTTTTATCGACATACAAGTAAGAGAAGGTAGCTGTATGACACCAGATCGTTGCCCGAGGCTCCGTCGGCGTTGTACCGCGTTCTCGATTCGGTTATTGTCCAGCGGGACGATGCCGTCTTCGAGAACACGCTTCAGGCGGGGCAACTGCCGCGCGCTATACAGAATCGTTTTGCCCAAATAGATCTGTGGTAAGACTTTTTGCACGAGTCCCCACTAATTCCCGGATAAACTCGCCGTTTCCATCGCCCGAATTAATCGTAAACCACCTGACCCCCGGAGCCTTTTTTAGCTGAAAAGGCGGCCAGAGAGAAAATATAATTGCCGCTGAACAATACCATAAGAAGCAAGATAAGGACATCCGGTTTTTCTGTCTTCCCGGCAGGCGCCCCCCAATTTTGTGACAGCCTCTTTCTCATTTTCTCAAAATTTTATCGTTGAATATAGGCGCAAAACATAAATCCAAACATAAAAGCGGGAAATTTTACCAACAAGATTGGCCTATACTCCAACCTTTGGCAAATATCACATTTTTATGGCTTGTTTTCCCCACACTGCGGCACTACAATTTTGAATCTAAGGATATAATAAGCGACGTCAGACTTTTCTCGAGATTTTAGTTGAAGAGGAATTGCAACTTGATTCAAGGACAGACAATCTTATTATAGCGCCTATTGACAAGGAGGTTACCATGTTAAAAAAACTTACCCGTTCAGAAAAACCAAAACGTAGAG
>JAHELQ010000466.1 GCA_024644125.1 Candidatus Aminicenantota bacterium
TTATCACGTTATTATCCAGTGCAATGCTTTTTCTGAGTCAATGCTCTCAGCGGGAATACGAAACTTTCAAAGAACCTGTTTATCAATCGGTTCTCGACGCGCCTCCGGATAAAATGGGCGTCGCCGTCGAACGCGAATACCGTCTGAGGCCGGATCGCCGTTTTGAGATGGCGATCCATGAATTGAGAGCCATCTATTCTCTGGACAATCAGGAGTTGGAGTTTTTTTTCAAGGATGGAGTTTGGCATATCTTTTCCGACCGGATGAAGATCTGCTCGCTCGACGAGTTTCCTTCGTTTCGACAAATGCTGGATGTGTTGACGGATCTTGCCAAACGGTACAACAATAAATACCCCCTGGGGCTCGGCAAAATGGAAAATGAGCCTGCTATTGGAGAATTTACTCACAAACCGGCTGATTTTTTCCCGGTCAGCCTTTCTAAATTTTTAAAAGAATTGGATCAGAGATGGCTCGCCAATGACCGTCATCCAGTATATTTGAAATGGGGCGCCGAGGCTCTGGTTCTATTGGGGCTTCAGGCGTTCGATTATTTCCAGGTGACGGATCAGGTTCACGCCAGAGCCCTGGCTTTGCTGGCTATGGCGAAAGCGTTGACCTCTCAGGATATGAGCCGGAGCGAGGTGATGCTCTCCTACCAGATGGGATATGAGGAGCATTGCCACCGCTTATTGAAGAAAGACGCGCAATCCGATGTGTTTGGATTGTTTTTTATGCGCAAAGACAAGGAACTGGAAGCCAGGGCTACCGCAGAAAACGATCCGCTGGGCCGCTATCTCTGGCTTCTCCGTTTTTCCGAAAAAAAGAACGTGGAGGAATGGGAGAGGTTGCAAGATACATTTTTTGGTACGAACGGCAATTCTCTTTTACCTGTGGCGAAAACCGGATTGGCCATGAATCGCTTCAATCTGAACAGGACGTTGTCCAGGTCATTGCCGGTTATCGTGTTAGGAAATCTCATGTTGGAGATCGACGATCCCTCATTCACGAAGCAAGTCCAGGAGTCCGAAAATACAACTTTTCCTCTGGCGACTCAATTATTCGAGCGAGGAGTTTCCGCTCTTTCGATGAAAAACGACGGTTTATTCTCATCTCCCAGGGCGCTGGCGGCCTTCTATAGAGGATTTTATTATTCAGGTCTTTACAAATTGGGAATCCATTTGCTGGACGAATTGTCGTCGGTACAGGCGGGAATGTTTTACCTGGAGGAGTTGGGAGAGTCTGAATCGTTATGGCTTGTGGAATTGAAACAATGGTATTCGCTGCTTTTGAAGTTCCGGCAGGAGCGGACGGACGCGAGGGTGTTGCTGGATCGTCTGGCTATGCCCGGTTTGCTGAGGGGAAACCTGGTGCAACGTTTTGGCCAGGAGGCGGGATCCATGTTGCCCCGCAATAGCCCAAAACTATCGGAAGTGATCAGGCTCATGGTAAAAAAGATGGATACCCGTATCGAGCACCGGACGGTTCTGGCGCGGGCAGCGCGTCAATATCTCCTTGATTTGAATCTTTTTGAGCGAATCCTCTCCAGTTCGAAAGACTCGGATTGTATGTTGGCGCTTTGGAGTGCCGTGTATTCCCACGATAAAGATGGTTTATTGAGAATTCTCCGGCACCGGTTTCCCTCCTTGAGCTTAAAAGTCCGCGTTATCCACGAGCTTGCCGGCTTCGCCGACATGAATCCCTTGTTTGTGCAATATGAATTCAGTAAATTGATGGAGAAAGATCCCGATAATTGGGAGGTTGTCCGGGAGTATGCCTTTTATTTGAAAAACTCTGCAAAATTCAAACAGGCGACTGAGGTGATTTCGACATGGTTGGAACATCATGATAGTTCCCGTGGATTTGATTATATCAACGCCCGCAAGGAATTGGCGCGCCTCTATTATCTGGATGAAAAGTATTCCGAGGGGCTCGATGCCATAGAAGAGGTCGCCACCAGTTGGCAGGCTGGAGTGCTGGAGACCAAAGCGCTTTTGTTGGCTAAAATAGGAAAACAAACGGAAGCGGAAGATCTGGCTCGGCAAGTGGTGCAGCGTTATCCCTCTTCGATTCGCAGCCGGGCGGTCATGGCGCAGATCTGCTGGGCGCAGGGAAAATTCGACGTCGCGTGTGATGTGTTGAAATCATATCCGTTGGGTTATTCTTCCACTGATTGGGATGAACATATAGCCTATTCGTTTATGCAAGCATTCGCGAGCCAACCCTTTAACAAGACGGTCGAAGCCTTCAGGATGTTGGTAAAAGCCAATTTCAGTCCCGCTTTTTTGCAGGCGATTCCAAATAAATTATATCGGGCGGGAAAAAGCCGTTGGGCTTTTAATCTTCAAACAGATCTGAAAACAACGGGAGTCACTTATTTATATTATCTTTTGAAGGCGTACCGGTTCAGCCGGGAGTTCAAGGACGAGGGGGATTCTTTGCAATGGTTGAAAGACAACACCCCGGAATATCTACAGGCGCCACTTTCCATGGTGGCGTTCGGAATGCAAGAATATGAGTTGCCCTGGATTTGGGACCGGCAGATCAAAGGCAATCAACGGATTGTGTATGATTGGTTGATGAAGGCGGCATCGGCGTTGATGAATGGAGGGGAGAAACATCCCCATTGGAAAGATGTGGTGGAATATTACTCAGGGGATGGTGTTTCGCATTACCACCAGGTAGGGCGGTATCTGGCCGGACTGGCACCGGAAACGGAATTGTACAAAAGTATGGACCTGCCGGGTAAAAAGTGTGAAATCTCCTTTTTTCTGGGATTGAAAAAAGAGGCGGCGGGAGATCTGCGAGGGGCTTCCAGATGGTACCGTGTGTGCCTGGAAACCGGAATGGAAAAAAATATAGAGTATATCTGGGCTTATGAGCATCTTGGCAACTGGACCCGGAAAAATCTTTTTTTAAATTTAATACAATACGCGTCTAACGCATCAAGCTCTTTGGCCCCTGGGTAAACGTTCCTCCCGATAGAATCAGGTCGAAGTTAAAGTGTTCGATATTTGTGACGTTATAGAATGGTTCCGACGGAGGAGGGCCTGCCATTTGGTCTCTTCCGTATGAAGTGATAGTGTATTGTTCCAGGTTTGCCTGATAAATGAAGGCTGTGCCCCATGAATCGTCAATGGAGAACTTTTTGATATAAAACGGTATGAACCATTCGTTGGCGAGAGAGGCTACTGTTCCTGCCACATTGGGGGCCATTCCGTTATCGACGCGATAAGACTCAACAGCCTTGGCGATGGAGCTCATATCCGCCATCGACGCCTTCTGCCGGCTCTTCTGAATGGCTACCAATAGATTTGGAATTGCGATTGCGGCAACGATTCCAATGATCGCGACTACAATGAGTAACTCGATCAACGTAAATCCCTGTCTATTCATCTTTCACTCCTCGTGAATGCGAACTCCATTATATCAGATTTTTTGGAAAATTGAAAATAAAATGGACCTTTTCACAAATTGTGGTGAAAAGGTCCTAAAAATAGCTTGATCGTATTAAAAAATCTTATCTATTGGCTTGATTGGTTTTTTCTGGATTGTATGTTCCCAATTGGCCCACGAGCCAGGATTCGAACTTTTTATAGGTGGATTTGTCCTTGATGATTCCATCGAGGCTATGTTTCCCTTCCGGATCCAGGAACAGGTCCACAAGGGTTTCTTTCCCCGCTTCCAGGAGGGCCTGGTATACTTTCACGGTATCCTGGTACAGAACATTCGGGTCCATCATGCCGTGGACCAGAAGAAGTGGTTTTTTCAGGTTTTTGGCGAGGGGGAGTAACGAGTATTTCTTCAAGGTGGTTTTTTCTCTCACCGAGGGACCGATCGTTGAGGCCGCATACCAGGAATTGTAATTCTCCCATTCAGTTACGCTGGCTGCGGCGATGCCGCATGCGAAGGTGTCCGGAGAGGTGAACATGGTCATCAAGGTCTGAAAGCCTCCGAAGCTCCATCCGTGAAGTCCGAGGCGCCGGGTATCCACACCGAATCCGGTTTGCATGTGTTTCACCAGATCCTCGAGATCTTCTGTTTGGGGAATTCCCACTCGTTCGAAATTGGCTTCGGAAAAATCGCGGCCATATCCGCTTTGACCCCTGGGGTCTATGTTGACAGTGACATAGCCGTGTTTGGCCGCCATAATCATCTGAAACATGTAAGAGAGCGTGCTGAAGTTGTCGATTTCAATCGTGTGCTGGGTTTCCAGCGGACCGCCGTACATATAGACGATTCCCGGTCGCCTGTCGTCTTTATTCCATCCGGATGGTTTGAAGATCATGCCGTGGATTGTTTGCCCATGGCGGTTTTTAAAGGTGAACCGTTCGGGTTTGATGAAATTGAAATCATCCCAATCTTCCCTGTGGCTATCGGTGAGAGTTTGTTTTTCCCCGGTTTGGCGGTCAATGAGACAGAGTTCGGGTCGCTTATCCCAATTGCCGAAGTTGGACGCGATAAAGCGATTGGAATGGGAGAGCCTTGAATTCCGGTGCATGCCGTTATCGTTGCCGATCATTCTCATTTGCAGATTTTCCAGGGTTATTTCGAATACCGAACTCGTTGCTGGAGACAGTCGGTCTGATTCCACATA
>JAHELQ010000467.1 GCA_024644125.1 Candidatus Aminicenantota bacterium
TGGCTGAATGCATGTTTTATGGTGTTGAACACAATTTTGATGTAAAGAACAGGTTTAAAGAGATTAAGAAGGAATTGGAAATCATAGGTAACTGGTTCAACAATCATAACCGGAAACTAATGAAATACAATTCTCGACTAAACATCGTCAATGATTTGGGTCGCATTTTCAACCGGTATTCACAGTTTGACGAAGAACAACTATGTTTAAATCAGGTTCGAAGATTGAGTCGAAAAATTTTTCAGGAGCGGAATAGAGTTTGGGGCTGGTTGGTATCTCCAATTCGCTCATATTTTGAGTACCTGGTCGGTGGATTGCACCGTTTTCTTCTTTCTATAATTTTGTGGCCGGCTGCTTTCATTGTTTTGAATTACTTTTTACCCCCCCAAAACCAGGGAGATTTCAAAAAAACGTTTATCCACACTATTAATTCTTTTTTCGCCCTGCAATTCACCGCCAGCGATTTAACTGTAATCCCAATGATACTGGGAACTTTCACCATTTTAGTGGGTTTTTTTCATTTAGGTATATTTATCTCCCACCTTTATACAATCGTATCGAGAAGATAAAGCGGCTCGGCAATGATAATCAGGAACACACCGAGTGGAGATTCTATATTCTGATAGTCTGTAAGCGCCTATCGAACCCATCTTCCCCACTCCCTCGTTTTATGTCATGATTTTCGCTTGACTAACATGATCTTCAACGACTTTTATAACACCCGGTTTACATCACAGGGAATAGACATTTGTCGTTGAACAGTTGTTGCACACAATGGCGCGGAGGGGCGCGCGGAAGCTGCGTTTGGGCAGGATGTGTAGGATTCATGGGGTTTCGAGTCACAAATCGAGATGAACGAGTCGCGGAACGGCCCCCGGATATCGCGGATTGTTTTTCGTACGACGCGATACGCACATCGTCTGGCGCATCGTCCACACATTGTGGCGTTTCACCACAAATTGGCGGCGCGAAGCGTCTTTCGGCCGAGGCGAACCGGGCTTCGAGAACCAATATCCACCTGTCCCCAGTCATTTCCAGTCATTTTTGGACTCGCCGTTGAAGATGGGAATGGTTCCTTGATTGAGCTGGATGCTGGGCTGCGCACGAAAAGCCTCCTTTTTCAGGGTGGATCCCTGAATTCTATATTCACCTGATTTTTGTAAAAGCTGAAAGGCAAGTATAGTTAATTGGGGAAAATATTTTCAATACATGAAGAGCGCCCTCTCCCAATTAACGTAAAAAGGTAGACGCATTTAGGGATGAATGTTTGCCTGTCCCCACTGTACTTCTACTCTGTGAGATGCCCCTACAAAAAGCGGGTGCGGCCATTACATGCGGACATTCAGGCGATATTTTTTCGGGTGGGGTTATGTAGCGGCAGGTCCAGTTGTTCCGCAGGTATTGAAATACCTGCGGAGTGGTTTGGATTGCGTTGGAGGGGGGGATTACTGGTGGAAGGGTTCGAAGTTGAGGAAGTCGGCGTGGTGGATGATGATGGCTTCGGTGGTACGTTTGGCGAAATTGCCTTCCTTGGAATGGGAACCGATGATGTGCACGATTTCATCCGGGAGGCCGTGTTTGGCGGCTAGAGCGGCTCCTCCGATGGGATGGCGCAGGAACTGACCGATCTCGGACTTCACCACTTTGCCGTCTTTTTTGTCGTATTCCATTAACTTGGCTACATCGTGAAGCAACGCGCCGGCAATCAGGATGTCCATATCGATTTTAAGATCGCTGTAAAAAGATTTCAAATCATTGGCAATGGAGATCGCGATTTTGGTGACATTATTGGTGTGCTGAACCAGGTCGATTTTCGCCTCGGCAATCAGTAGTGTGAATGGAACATCTTTCAATTCCTCGACTTCCCAGCCGCCCCGTTTGATAGATTCGGCCCAACAACTGACAACCTTGTCCCTGATTTCTTTTTTGGTGATTTTATGCAGATCCGGGAAAATAGACTCGATTTTTTTGATATTCATCAATGCCTCCTACGATTTTTTTGTGGTGAACTAACTATATATCACACTTTTACGTAAAAAAAAACTATGAATCGGTCATAACGGATATATAGGGATGTGAAACTTGTTCATCGCAAGATATTGACGAATTTTTCTCGGGATTGTAACAAAAATAAAAAAAACTCCTTTACCTCTTGAAAATTATTTTTCCATTCGCTAAAATACAGGTGTATTTATTAGTATTGAACGAAATATCTGCGTATTTACCAAAATTTGGGTAGCAGATGAAAAGGAGATGGGGATTAGCGGCAATCATGTGATAGAAATGCACGCGCCTGAAAGAGCTAGTATCGAACGTTTCCGCAAGCTCACAGCCTCTTTTTATACAATCACCGGAATTCCCTCCTCGTTACTTTCTAAAGATGGGTATTTTCTTACCTATGCCGGGGACGCCAGGCTTTCTCCTGAATCGCAGGACAACCGGGAAACCGGATCTGAAATTAGAATCCAAAAAATCAAGGAATTAAAAGAGTTATCGAAAAAAGGGGAAAAGAGTATAGTGTACACTCATGAAAGCGGTCTTTTGGAAGCGATCACTCAAGTAAAAATCAATGATCATAAGCTCTATTATGTATTGTTGGGGCAATTTCTCCATCAAAAACCTTCACCGGAAAAGGAAGAAGAGCTTATAAGCTCGATCTGTCCCGGCACAAAAAACGATGTGGCTTTGCCTGATATACCTGTTATCCCGGAAGATCGCGTAGGCACCGTGCTGGAATATCTGGTCAGTCAAGCGGAGCTTGCCCTGGAGGAACAATTTGAGAAGTACCGGCAAATGTTCATGCTGGCGCCTGATGAGATGTGCATTATCGATTTTGACGGCTATCTCGTCGAATGCAACCAGACTTTTTTTAAACAAACAGGCTTCTCACCTGAAGAAATCGAAGGCAAACACCTATCTGAGTTGCCGATCTTCAACCCGGAAAAAATAGATATTTATCTCACGATTATGGAAGGATTGGTGAATCAAACAGGTTCACTGAAAAACGAGTTTGGATGGCGGAGAAAAGACGGCTCAGATGCAATTTCAGAGATGCACGTCACCCCCATCAAGACAAAAAATGGCGAAAAAGCCTTCCAGGTTATCGCCAGGGAAATTACAGAACGCAAGGAATGGGAGCAACGGCTCGCCCACAGCGAAGCTACGTTGCAAAGTATTTTCAAAGCCGCGCCTATCGGTATCGGCATGGTGTCAGACCGCCGAATCTCCTGGGCCAATGAAAAATTGTGCCAGATGACCGGCTTCCAGGAACAAGAATTATTGGGGCAAAACTCCCGGGTCCTTTATCCCGATGAGGACGAATATCTAAAAGTTGGAGAGGTGAAATATTCTCTGATAAAAGAGGAAGGGATTGGGACGGTTGAAACCAAATGGTTACGAAAAGATGGAAAAATCATCGATATACTCCTGAGTTCGGTGCCTCGGGACACATCCAGTATGACTCAAAATGTCATCTTCACAGCCCTCGATATCACGGAACGGCTAGAGAAAGATCGCGCGTTGAAAGAATCGGAGACAAAATACAGAAATATTATCGAATCCATCCCTGTCGGGATGCACATGTATCGTTTATCCCCGGATGGCACCCTGATATTCTCCGGGCACAACCAGGCCGCCGATAAAATATTGGGTATCGACAACGATCAATTTATCGGCAAAACGATCATAGAAGCATTCCCGGATTTTCTAGAAAAAGATTTGCCCGGTATTTACCGTTGGGTGGCGCAGACCGGGACGTCATATAACATCAATCAGGTGGATTACGAAGGCGATACAATCAAGGGAGCCTTCGAAGTTCACGCGTTTCAAACCTCTCCAAACAATATGGTGGCAGCATTTAGCGATATCACCCAACGGATGCGGGAGGAACAGGAACGAAAATTATTGGCCCTGGCGGTCGAGCATGCAGACGAATGTATCATCATAGCGGATATGCATGGGAATGTTCAATATGTCAATCCGACATTTGAACGAATCACGGGATTTTCCCCTCAGGAAATTATCGGCCGGCCCTTGAAGGCCATCCGGAGCGAATTCCATGACGAAGCGTATTACGAGATAATCATGGATATATTAAAAAATGGCGAGGTATGGAGCGGCCACTTGATGAACAGCAAAAAAGACGGCACCCCGTACAAAGCGAAGTTGACTATCTCTCCGATCAAAGACAAAGCCGGAAAAACTACCCATTTTGTCACACTGCTTCGGGATGTCACCATTGAACAAAAAATCGAAGAGCAAATGCGGCAAACGCAAAAGCTGGAAGCCATCGGTACCCTTGCGGCGGGCATCGCCCATGAATTCAACAATATCCTTTCTTCCATCATTGGATACACGGAATTATCTGAATTGTCCTTGAACAAACCGGAAAAGCTACAAAACAACTTCGATCGGATTCTCAAAGCCGGTGAGCGGGCCCGAAAATTGGTGCAGCAGATTCTCTGGTTCAGCCGTAAAACCGAATTTCAACCGCGGCCGTTAAAATTGAATAACCTGGTCAAAGAGGTCAGCAGGTTCATGAAAGCCTCGCTTCCCGCGTCCATCGAATTTCACTATCATTTCGAT
>JAHELQ010000468.1 GCA_024644125.1 Candidatus Aminicenantota bacterium
GGAGGTAAAGACGAGGACCGAGGCAGTGATGAAGGCGATCAAGAACCACATCATCTAAAGATGGGAGGAGCCCCACCATTCTGATGGAGCTCCCGATTTTATGATGTCAATTCGTATCACGCAAATCAGTAGAACATGATGTTGGCCTCGTCACCAACAGCATCACAGCCATATGCGATCCACATGAAGCCGTTTTCGCCCCATCCGGTCCCCCAGGAGTTTTTCATAAGCCACGCATTCTTTGCATCGTCCCAGCCGACGAGTTGAATAGCGTGGTTTGTCCAGGCTACATTTTTTTTGCATTTCGTTAGTACGCCGCCTGTGTATAATTGAAACCAACGGTCCACGTAAACTCCGGCGGATACGCCGCCATAGGTGTAGATGGCCTGCTTGATTTCAGTTACCGACGGTATCTGCACCGCGGGATTCACAAATGCCCATCCTGTCGCTTGATAAGGATATGGGCATGCGTCGTTGCAAGGAACATCCTCCGCCACATACGGAAAGCAAGATTCCATCATGGCTCCTGGATCAACAAACATGTCGTTTGCCCACAATCCACCGTTACAGCCCCAACCGTAGTCATTGCAGGAAACCAGGTATTGTTCAGATAGATCGACGGTTACGCTGTCTTTTTGTTTGATAGCGGTTTCAAATTGGGCGCAAATGGAAAACGCCCAGCAACTTCCACAGCTTTCCTGGTCTTTGATAGGCGTGTAGATTCCAATATATGACGGTGGTAATGTTTCTTCAGTTTGCGCGGGTAATACCTGAACCGCGTGAAGGTTCGGAACTGGTAGCACCGGATTGCGTCCGCATAATTCGTCGAGATCATATTGAGCCGCTGGATTGAAGCCTACGGTAAAATTCCATCCGTTAGCCGCGATTTCAGCCCGCATTGCTTCGATTTCCTGGCGAAGCAACTCACGTTTTATTGACGGATCTTGCTGTAGATCTTTTTTTGAAATCGCCTGGACGGGCGATAACCAGATAAAAACCATCACTAATGTTACAATGAACAATCCCATTAACCAGGGATTCATTTTTTTGTTCATGTTGCCTCCTTAATATTCTATATCGCGTTTTTGCACGCTATTTCCATCCCGCAAAAGAGGGCCATTGCCTATGGCGTGGTCCTCTTTTGTGTAATTTAGTAGATATGTGATAGTTGTTTTTCACTCTTCATATGGATTCATGATAAAAAAATGACCGTAAATGTCAATACACCAAAAGTATTAAAGTCTGGTTTTCTTAATTTTTTCGAGGCTTTGTTTTCCAGGGCGCTGCAATTTTCTTTGCATCTAATTATCTGGAACGCTTGAATTTGCGGTCATTATGATTTATATTATTGAAAGATTTCTTATTGTTTGTGTATAATGATTGAGTGGTAAGGATTGATACGATGCGAAAAAGGCTTCAGTACGGAGGACGCAATGGATAGCGAGGTTGAAATCAAAGAGTTATTCGAGCTACTGAATATTCTGGAATTCGAAAAGATTTTGTATGGCGAAGCAGAGGCTTTGAAAAAGTTATTGGAAGATAAAATAAACTTTTACAAAAATATAAAAAAGAATTTTCCCGATCATTTAGATAGCCGGTTCCCAGTGGGTGCCGAAAGTGTTCCCGGCGGAACAGAGATGTATATTAGCGACCGGTACAAAAAGAAGACGGAGTCGGCCAATTACAACGAATTGATTTCGTATATGGAACGGTTTCCGCAATTTAAGGACCGCATTTTTTCTGAATTTTTTATGAAGTGGAAACCGTTGATCGACAATGGCTTGATCGATTTTACCTCAGGCTGATTGTTTGCGGATCTACTTGAAACGTTTTATAGGTATCTATTTTTATATCTCCATTGAATGAAGATGAGGGAGAGTAAATATCGCTACTCAAGTATATGATTTTTTTCCCGGATGCGGCGACTCGGGATAAAATCTTCAAGAATTGGTTTTCGAATTCACGTGCCTCGTTTTTGATAAAATCGTTTATTACGATAGTATCCTTTTTATCCGCCAGGACGATGGATGCGATAATTTTTTTGATTTGTTCAAGCGGGAACGACGACAGGCGTTCGTTTAAATCGCTTTTATTGATTTTAAATTCCTTGAGGTTTCTCAGGATTTCCTCTCTGTCAATGCCTTTCTGGCGGCAGGAAAAATTGATAAACGCGTTTACGGAAACATCTTCCAGGTATGGGTCGCGGGATGTTATATCCAAAAGACCGACGGCCCCATCTTTGAATGATTCGAACATTTCCAGTTGCCGTCCAGGATTGACCAATAGGAAGAGGATGCTGTTCCTGGCGAGATCCGAAGGTAATCGTGGTTTTGCAATGCTATCAGTTTTTTTACGGTTTAGTACAATCAAAAGGATAATCAAACATAAAAAATATACCAGTAGGAAAATGAGGCCGCGGATGAAGGAATCCGGGAGTTGAGCCTCAGATTTGTAAAAATTTTCACTTGATTTGACAAACGTTTCGACTTTCTGGTCTGTTGCCTCGTACCGTTTGTAGACATAGAAGCGGATAAAGCGGTCCTTCAAATCTAGAATATAATCAACGAAATTCAAGTATTCGCCATATCCTTTACTGGAGACTTCCCGGGAGATAAATTGGAAAAAATCCACGGGAAGGTAGTTCGATCTATGCTCATATTTATGGATGACTGCAGCTACTTTGTCATGGAAGTTGGATTCGTTGCGTTTGTTTTTTTGATACCCGGTTTTCATGAAATCATCGCTGAATTCTTTCATGATCTTCCGGATTTTTTCACGGTCCACCCTCTTCTCTTTTAAGATCATTCTTTGGACAAAACTTTTGGCTTCCCGCTCCCGGCTCAATAAGATTTTCAACTTTTCGAGATTCAATTCCTCGGCCGATGGGATATCGCTTACTCGCTGCATCAGATGGATTTTTCCTACCTCAGGGATCAGGAAAACAAAAACGAACCAGACGATGAAGATGCTGGCTACAGCCTTTTTGTGATATTTGAAGATAGCCGAGATGGTCACTCCCAGAATAAAAAAGAAGCTTAAGAAGAGATTTGAAACGAGACCATAGCAGATATATATTTTCATTTCCTGGGGGGAGAATGAAATGCCCAGGAACAATGTAAATAGATAAGAAAAAAAAAACAAAATGCCAAATATGATATTCAGCCAGATAAGTCTGGATACAATGGTTTTCAAGATGTAACGTTTATCGAAAAAGTCAATCAAGTCGCGCCGGCGGAATGTTATCATCCCCATGAACATCATCAGGAAAGTTCCAAAGATAGTCACGAATCCACTGAGATCCCCAAAGTTTTCGTCAACGGTAAATGCGTTTCTTCCTTTTCTAAGGTTATAAATGTTGACCACTTCTGACGAGTCTATGTTGGCTTCAAGGTTCTGAACGAAGTCCGCTTTTTTAAAAAAAACGATCAATGGAGATGGCTCGAACAGAACCCGGAAACCAACCTTCGCATACTGGTCATAGTTTATCAGGGCATCGAATTTCTCCTTTTCAAGACGGGAGAAATCCGATTTTTTCTTGAGAAATTCTTTGTATTCCGAAAATCCGAGAAAAATGAAGTAGAAGGAAGCGATGATCATCAGCAAATACATCAACACGTTTTTCCAGGAAAAAATCCTTGAAAATTCAAATCGAAATGTTGGGATCATCGCTCCATTTTAAATTTTAATAATAACCGAAAGCGGTCTGCCCTGACATTGTGGCATAGTTGCCGAACAACGTCGTCTCGGTAAATTTTTGTAACAACTCCCAGAGCTCAGGCATTTGGGGAGCTGTTCCGCTTTCCAGTTGGGCCTTGATATTGTTCAATCTCACAGTCAAATCATCAATGTCGCTGGCGATTTTATTGTATAAGCCGATGACATTCCCTTTACTGAGATATCCTTTTACTTTTCCCATTACGGTCACCATTAGTCCCCGTTGCAGGGCGAAGTTATCGTAGCCAAATTCCTTCAAACAGCGGCAACGTTCTTCGTCATAGCCGGCTGTGGTCCCGAGGAGGGCCGCTTCTAGATATCTGGCCTTGGAATGGTTTAAATGATCGATAGCGGAGTTAACATACGCCAATGCCTGCTCGCTGTTATATATCCCTTTTCCGCCGATTTCACTTTCATGGTAGAAACTCATCAAGTCCGAGCTGGCCTGGAAATACAACGAGGCTCCGTCGATAACATATCCTTCGATGCTGGCTGAATAAATTTCGTCAAAAGATCCGCACATGTCGTTGGCGAAATGAAATGCACCGAGGTTGATATTCAATCCGGCTACTATAGTTACTAACATTATTATTTTGATATACTGTTTCATAATACTATTCCTCCAAGTTAAAATTATACCGAAATTTAAACATTTTTCAAACTTATTTGATTTTTATGCATAAAGGATAAGGGGAGGCTCTTCGCCTCCCCTTTTGGGGGGATAGGGGGGGAGAAAATTATCTTTTGAATTAACTTTTCAAAATCAATTTTTTCGTTTCCTTTATACACTGTCAATCACCAAAATCACTGTTTTAACGTGTTTAAAAATTACTTTTTGTACTATTACTTTTAATAGATCATAAAGTTGG
>JAHELQ010000469.1 GCA_024644125.1 Candidatus Aminicenantota bacterium
AAACGAATTTCAACCGGTTGAACCGTTTTTCGAGATTTTTTCGATAATATTTTCCGAAGCCCGGTTCGGAGAAGCCCGGTTCGGAAGTCCTGGTAGAATCAAAGATGCCGATGATGCGATGACGCAGATAATCATCGAAGCCTTCATCGAGTGCTTCTCGACGACGAATGCTGCTTCGCCTGTCCCCATCTTTTCCTCGACGAAGAATTCTGCTTGCCTGTCCCCATCTTTTCCATCTCGACGACGAATGCTGCTTCGCCTGTCCCCATCTTTTCCATCTTTTCGGATGAACTCGATGGGGCCGAAGAGGTTGTAGGGGAATACTATTGCGATGAAGATGAACAGGATAAAAAAGAAGGATGTTCCAGGTCAGTGGTTGGAGGGGAATTCGGCAGGAGTTTTTTTCATAGTTTAAAGGTTTTGAAAAAGCATTTCAATTCAATGGTATTTTTGATAAAATATATAACTTATTCAATCACCTAAAAAAAAGGAGTTAGTTTATGCTAAAAAAGTTAAGCTTGATTTTATTTCTAGCCCTGGTGGCAGTGTATTGCGGCGGCGGCGAAACCGCTCAAGAAACGCCACAGGAGACAAAGGGTGAAACCATCGAGGCCGCGATTGCCCCGGTCGCAGTCTCTATCGCCAACTTCGAAGCCGAAGCCGGTAATCTGGTTGACAAACTGGTGACGGTCGAAGGAACAGTCAGTCACATCTGCCGTCACGGCGGCAAACGGATGTTTTTGATCGGCGAGAATCCGGACGACAATCTCAAGGTTCTGGCAGGAACCGCCATCACCGCGTTCGACGTGGCTCTGGAAGGGAGCGATGTCATTGTGAACGGTTATGTGCGCGAAAGCCGCGTGGACGAAGCCTACCTCGACGAACTGGAAAAAAAGACTCTGGAAAACATCAAGAAAGCAGAGGAAGAGAAAAAAGAGGCTGCGGCCGCCTCTCACGAAGGCCAAACGGACGAGGCCACTCATAATATCGAACACAAAGATCCCCTACAGAATATCAAAGATATGAAGGAACAGTTGAAAAATAGCCCCAAGGGGTATCTTTCGTTCTATTCCATCGAATGCGATACCTTCAAGGTCAAGGAAGACAAACAATAGCTTTGTAAATGGCGTGAAAAAGCCGGCCCTCCGGCTTTTTCGCCTATAAACACCGGAAACGCTACAACGAGGTCAACTATGAATTGGTATAAATGGAACCGAATCATTCATCGGGACTTAGGATATATATTTTTCGGCATGACGATTATCTATGCCCTGTCGGGAATCGCCTTGAATCATATCAAGCACTGGAATCCCAGCTATAGTATTACCCAACAAGAGGTCGATCTGACGCTCACCCAACAGCGCCCCTCGAAAGACGAAGTGAAGGCGTTGTTGAAGCAAGCGGGAGACGATCTGGTTTACAAAAAACATTTTTATCCCAAACCGGGACTGATGAAAATATTTGTCGAGGGCGGTTCGGTGATGGTGAACACAGCCACCGGCCGGGCCATGGTGGAGCTTTTACGGCGGCGGCCGGTGTTGTTCGAGGCCAATTTCCTTCATTACAATCCCGGAAAATGGTGGACCTGGTTCTCGGATCTATTTGCTCTCGGCTTGATGTTATTGGCGATTTCCGGCCTGTTTATCATCAAGGGGAAAAAAGGCATCAAGGGTCGCGGCGCGTGGCTAGCGGGTTTGGGGCTGCTGATTCCCCTGATCTTTTTATTGTTATTCCGTTAGCGACAGATTGCTTCTCCGGTTGAATAATTTTTCGCAGCAGGGTACAATTATATTGAGGTGACGAAATGAAAAAATGCCCGTATTGCGCGGAAGAAATTCAAACCGATGCTGTCAAATGCCGTTATTGTGGAGAGTTTTTGGACGGCAGGAAAAAGCAGGCGCCCCAACAGGTCTATTGGGGGTATGAGTACAAATCGAAAACCACATGGATGGGAATGCCGTTGGTACATATCGCCCATGGAGTGGATCCGGTGACCGGACGCATCAGGGTGGCGCGAGGAATCATTGCCATCGGCAACATCGCCCTCGGCCTCATTGCCATCGGCGGAATAGCCATCGGAGGCATCACGTTGGCGGGAATGGGTCTGGGCCTTTTGACGTTGGCAGGTATAGCCATCGGTCTTGTAACGTTCGGCGGAATTTCCATAGGCATGTTCCTGGCTGTGGGCGGATTAGCAGTCTCCCTCAATTACGCTATCGGCGGATTGGCAGTGGCGCCCCATGCGATTGGTTCCAATTATGTGGATCCGGAGTTTCTGGAAAAACTGAAGAAGTGGTGGCCGGGAATTGAAAAACTTCTAAGGCGCCACGGCTGAGAGGTGAATCGCCAATCCCTCTAACAGGGGATCCCGCACATCGTAATACCGCAGGTACAGGCGGTGGCGATCATGGAATCGAAGATGCCGCCTTTCACGGCCCCGAGATCCGGTCGTTGGAGATCGACCACGGTGATTTTTTTAATGGATAGCTCTCTCTTTTTTGATTTCATGACAAATCCTCCTTTGTTTCACTATATAAAAGAATATAGATAAATCCATTTTAATGTCAACCGCAGGTTGGAAGAAGGGGCAAAAAATTGTATAATCTCCTTTAATGTAAAGGAACATGATCGACATCAAACACCTGACTTACCGGTTAAAAGAGAAGACAATCCTCGATGGCATCGATTTGAAAGTCGAGAAAGGAGATTTCTGGTTGATATTCGGACCCAACGGCGCCGGCAAGACGACCTTGTTCAAATCCATCGCGGGGCTGATTCACCAATTCGAGGGAGACATCTTCATCGACGGTGAAAACACACGTAACCATTCCAAAAAAGAATTGGCCCGCAAAGTCTCCTACCTCCCCCAATTCGAGGAGTTCTCGCTCCCCCTCACAGTGAGGGAAATTTTATTGGCGGGCCGTTATCCCTATCTCTCGTTTTTGAGGGATTACTCGCGAGAGGACTTCGACATCATGGAAGAAGCGATGCGGGAATTCGGTATCGCGGAATTCCAGGATAGACTGGTCAACACGTTGAGCGGCGTCGAGCGGAAGAAAGTGATGCTGGCGTCGGCCTATATCCAGGATGTCTCCATTATCCTCTTCGACGAGCCCTTCACGTTTTTGGATCCCGGAGCTGTCAGCAATTTGAAGAAGCAGATGCTAAAATTGCGGGAGCGGGGCAAGACATTGATTGTGGTCTCCCACAATATCGAGATCCTGTTCCCTATCGTTGACAAAATCGCCGCCATTCGCGACGGCCGCCTGGTGTACGCGGGGCAAAAGATATTCAACCCTGAGATTTTCAAGGAAACTTACAATATCCGGTTCAATCACGGCACTGTCAACGGCAAGGAAATTATCTACCTGGACGAATAATGCGTAAAAAATATATCCTGATCATCGGTCTGGGCCTTCTAGTATTACTATTGTTCCCCTTCATCGGAGTCATCGATGTGAATGTCGATTCTATCTTCTCCGGCGACCAGGCATCGTTCATCTTCTGGAAGCTGCGGGTACCGCGTACAATCCTGGGCTTCATCGCCGGTTCTTCATTGGCGTTGGCTGGATTGATTTTCCAGAACATTTTCAAAAACAGTCTGGCGACTCCCTACACTCTCGGCGTCTCCACCGGCGCGTCCGCTGGTATGGTCCTGGGAATCAAACTCAACCTGTCGCTGGCGGCGTTGGGATTGAACGGTTTATATATTTACGGCTTCGCCGGAGCCCTTATCTCCATATCTCTTATCATGGGCATCGCCAAAGTCGTCAAGAGTTTTTCCATTTATACTCTACTGATGTCGGGAGTGGCCATCAATTTTTTCTTTTCGTCCTGCATTGTGGTGATCCAGTATATGTTCGACTTTACCCAGACGATCGCGATTTTGCGGTGGTTGATGGGAGGGATCAATCCAACCGGGTATGAGGAACTACTATTCCTGCTTCCGGTGTATATCTTTTTTGTCGCCATGACGTTTTTTTTGAAGAACGAATTGGTTATCGCCTCGGCTGGCGAAGACTTCGCGTACGCCAAAGGCCTGGATATCAAGAGGTTCCGCATCATGCTCTTTATAGTGGTCTCGTTGATTATCGGCATACTGGTCTCGTTCGTAGGTCCCATCGGGTTTGTGGGCTTGATCGTACCACACATTTCGAGAATCATCTTCCCCAGAGATTTTAAATCTGTCATTTTCTCCACCATGATTATGGGCGGATTGTTGCTGGCGTTTACGGATTTTATCGCCCGCATCTTGATCCCACCGGCGGAAATTCCGGTGGGGATTATCACATCGTTGATCGGAGCGCCGTTTTTCCTGTTTATCTTGATCTCGACGCTCCGCCAAAAAAATTAAGCCCCTGAGGCGTCCGCCAAAACCTTCACTGCTTCGGAGAGCACCAGATCTTTGTTCAACTCTTCCAGCCAACTCTCTTCCTGCTCCGCTTTCTCACGGGTAAGGCGGTCTGTGGATTTTTTCCTTTTTTCGATATTCAACAGAGACCCTACAGTGTAACCTGTGGCTTTGGAATCTATCTTTTCCAGTTTTTCGAGCTCTTCCTTCAATTTTTTT
>JAHELQ010000470.1 GCA_024644125.1 Candidatus Aminicenantota bacterium
GAACCAGCGGAATAGGGAAATTTTCCAACCTTGTACTCGATCCCCTGTTCTTTAGCCTGCTCCTCGGTAAGACCGATAGAGGCGAATTCCGGAAACGTGAATACAGCCCCCGGCACAGGAAATTGGTGAATGGCTTTTCCGTCGGCGATGTGATCCACAATGGCGATGGCCTGATGCGAGGCCTTGTGGGCCAATAACGGTTCGCCCACCACGTCGCCGCACGCATAAATATTGCCCACTCCGGTATGCAGATTTTCATCCACCTGGATAAATCCGCGCCGGTCAACTTTGATAGCCAGCGTTTCGTCGAAACTACCTGCGCTAACCGGGCGGCGGCCGACAGCCATCAAAACCTTCGAGAAACTCTCTTCCCAGGTCTTCTCGCCCTGCTTGAAGGTAAACTGGATAGTCTTCGAATCGGTATCGATCTTTGGATCCATTGCCGCGGTTCCCACATGGATCTTCATCTTCTGCTTCTTCAGCTCTTTATATAAAATATCGACGGCTTCTGCGTCCATTCCCGGGAGGATCTGGTTCATAATTTCCACAACAGTGACTTGCGAACCCAAATAGGCGTAAATCACGCCCATCTCCACCCCAATGGCACCCGCGCCGATCACCAACAACTTTTCCGGTATCTCTTCCAATTCCAGCGCTTTATCGGAGTTGATGACAAATTCACCGTCAAATTTCAAGAACGGCAGCTCGGCCGGCACGGAACCGGTGGCAATCACGATATTTTTTGCCTTCAATTCAATTTCACCGTCCACCAGCACGGTGTCTTCAGCGACAATTCTCCCGCGGCCGGTAACAAGCTCCACATTGTTCTGCTTGAACAAAAGCTCGATTCCTTTGGTGAGTTTAGAAACCACGCGCGCCTTGTTTTTGGCTATCGCGGGGACATCGACATCATAATCATTGACTTTGATTCCAATTTTGGCCGACGAAGCGACCTCTTTGAGAATCTTTACCGAATGAAGCAACGCTTTGGTGGGGACACATCCCCACTGCAAGCAGGTTCCACCCAGTTTATACAATTCCACAACCGCTGTTTTCAAGCCTTTTTTTCCGGCGGCGATCGCCCCTTCGTATCCGGCGGGGCCTCCGCCAAGGAAAATAATATCGTACATCGTAATACCTCCTGAGCTTCGCGTCAGTGACCGCCCCCGCTTACAAGCGGGGCTATCACGCCTGAATCAGTTTTTTCATCCGTCTCACAGCCAGATCCAATCCCATAAAGGTCGAGTTGGCGATGATGGAGTGACCGATATTCAATTCCTCGATCTCTTCGATTTCCACGATCGGTTTCACATTCTGATAGGTCAGACCGTGTCCCGCCAGGATTTTGATATTCAATTTCCTGGCATACACAACCGCCTTTTTTATTTTTTCCAATTCCAAAATAGCGTAACTATTGTTCCAATTCCTGGCATATTCGCCGGTATTGAGCTCAATCACCGAAATTCCCAACCGGTGACACGCCTTAATCTGATCGATTTCAGGGTCGATGAACGCGGAGACCTCGATACCGGCGGCTCTCAGGTTCCCGGACACTTCGGCGACCTTCTCGCTATACATGGTCAAGTCCAGGCCGCCGGTGGTGGTCACCTCTTCGGCGGTTTCCGGAACCAGGGTACAGGTATCCGGTTTGTATTTGAGTGCAATCTTCACCATTTCCATAGAAATACCCATCTCCATGTTCAATTTGGTTTTAATAATGGTACGAAGTAATTCGATGTCGCGGTCCTGGATGTGCCTGCGGTCCTGCCTCAAATGAACAGTGATACCATCCGCACCGGCAAGTTCGGCAATCACTGCCGCATACACAGGGTCCGGCTCGTTCGTCATCCTGGCTTGCCGCAATGTGGCAATGTGATCGATATTGACTCCTAGCCTCATGTCATTCTCCTAGCCTTGATTTTATCAGGTCTTCAAACTTAACGATATATTCGTCTACTATTTCCTGAAACTTTGATTCCACCATGATTCTAATTTTCGGTTCCGTACCGGAATAGCGGATCACAACCCGAGAATGGTCACCGTGTTTTTCCAGGAAAGAATCCACCACTCGCTTATAGTCTTCCCATTCAGCGAGATCGATCTTCTCCCGGATACGAAGACTGCGCGTTACCTGGGGGTACACATGGAATAACGAGCGCAGATCGGAGGGCTTTTTCCCGGAAGAAATCATCGCCCGTAAGAAATAGAGGGCCGTCAACAGCCCGTCTCCGGTTTTCTGAAACAGACGGAGAATCGTATGACCGGATTCTTCGCCTCCGAGCATAGCGTCATGCGTCACCATCTCCCGGTACACATGTTTATCTCCAACCGCCGCCCGGATAAAATCGATCCCCTTCTCTTGAAGCGCTTTCTCCAAACCGAGATTCGACATGATGGTGCCCACCACCACAGGTTTTATCGTGTGGCACGGCAATGAATCGAATAAATACTGCGAAATGAAAAAAAGCGCGTGATCACCGGTTAGAACAAATCCTTCAGAATCCACAAATAAAACCCGGTCCCCATCACCGTCAAACGCGATACCCAGGTCCGCGCCTGTCGAGAGCACTCTCTCCCTCACGCTATCCAGATAGGTGGAACCGCACATCCGATTGATATTTTCGCCGTCCGGCCGATGATGAATGAGCTCCGACTCGAAGCCGGTCTCGGCGAACACGCGGACCGCAATTTCAGAAGCGGCGCCATTGGCGCAATCGACCACACATTTGAATGAAGTCGTCTTCTCATCCACGCCCGGAAAATGCCTCCCCAAAAAATCCTGATATACGCGAAGGCCGTCGTATGAAGACAATCTAGCTTGCTTGTTCCCTTCGCAAGCAGTCATCCCGAAGAACGCATCTTCGATCCTGCGTTCAAGCTCTTCCGAAATTTTCTCGCCGGAGCCGTCGAATATTTTAACGCCGTTGTCTGTGAAAGGATTGTGCGAGGCGGTAATCATAATACCCCAGTCGAAATCTCCCACCTGCGTCGCCAACGATAATCCGGGAGTGGGAATCACTCCGCAATCGAAGAGCTCGCTATCCTCCGGCCATCCCCCGGCTAACGACGACATGATACTTGCGCCTGATTTGCGGGTATCCCGCCCAAACAACAATTTACGAGGCCGCAACACTTCGCCCGCCGCCCGGCCCAATTTGAGCAGGGACTCGTGATCCATGGGAAACTGTCCGAAAACGCCGCGAACTCCATCCGTGCCAAACAATTTATTTGTTTGTGCCATCTTCATTTTTGTTTTCCACGACAACGGTCAAGTCTACATTCTCACGGTCTTCAAAGCGGATGATCTCCTCGTTTTTTTTCAACTGTAATTTAAAAGAGGTTGTTTTATCGATATCTCCCAGGTTGACTGAATCCAGGGCATAGACTGTATCGATATTGATAATTTTTGATTTGTACCCAAAAATTTTAACCTTTTCAGGGTTCAGCGTCCGTTCGATCAACTTGATTCCATTCTTCAGTCGGCCTTTATACAATACCCGGACCGGTACTTCGCGGGCCATGAATTCCTCGATGGTAATCTCGATCATCTTGGGATGGACCGAGACGATTTCGGTGTTTTCCGGCAGCACGAGATAATCCTCTGTAAACAGACTCATCCGGGTGCCCTCTGTAATCCCTTTCAAATCGACGCTGAGCTTGAGATTGCTGAGTTCCAGTTTGGTGATCTCTTTGGAAGGTCCCTTCACCACAATCCGAACCCTGTCGGGACGGACGCTCCGCACATCGAGATTATTGGAAATATTGTAGTATTCAACATTGACATCCAGGCTTCGCTCCAGAAAAGTGCGTTGTTTTCCGGTAATCAACACCCATACGGATATGGCGATCAACAAGGCCACCAATTTAAGGCTCAAGTTATTGAATATCAGCTTATTAATGTTCATATTATATCTTGTAGTGAATCAAACGGTTTTTCAAACCTTCCCGGTCCAGACCGCGGATCAATTCCCCTTTGACCGCCAGAGAAATTTTCCCTGTCTCCTCGGAGACCACGATGGCGATACAGTCTGTCTGCTGGGTAATCCCAATGGCAGCCAGATGACGGGTTCCGCTCGGACTCAATTCCAATAACGGCGGCAATGGGAAAAAACAGCGAGCCAGTTCGATTCGATCGTTGGAGATAATAACAGCGCCGTCATGCAGCGGGGAATTCGGAGTAAAAATCGTCAACAGCAGATCTTTCGTCACATCGGCATTGATTTTCACCGGCTTGTTCACATAATTCTTGACATTGATTTCCCGCTCGATGGCGATGATGGCGCCAATTTTCGATAACGACAGAGCCATGATGGTATTGACGATTTCATCGATGATCTCGGACTCTCCGCTGATATTGTATTTTGTCCTCAATTTACTGCCGATCTCCGCCAGAATTTTTCTCAACTCATCCTGGAACAAAACGATGATGGCGAAGATCAGGTAGGTCAAAAAATTGTTCAGGATAAACGAAAAGGCGGTCAATTTGAGAATGCTCGCCACCACGGCGAAGACTCCGATCAGCATCAAGCCGATCGCCACCTGGTAAGATTTGGTCCCTTTAATC
>JAHELQ010000471.1 GCA_024644125.1 Candidatus Aminicenantota bacterium
GGGTCTTGATATTCTGGCCGGTCTTTTGGTTTTTAGGAACCGATTGCCCGGTGTTGATGAAATCCAGCAATCGCTTCTGGATTTTTTTATCTAACAAGCCGATTTCTTCCAGGTACAAAATCCCGCCGCGAGCCGCTATGATGAGGCCTGGATTTCCTTCCATGCCGAATAGTTCTTCTTCGATGTTTTTTTCACCAGGTTCAATAATTTTGCGAACGAATTTTCCTCTGGCGCCACTTTTTTTATATATATAATTGGCGATTTCTTCCTTCTCGGTTCCCTCCTCTCCGATGATAAGAATTGGGGATTCTTTCAAATCGGCGAAGATCGTTGCTAATTTTAGTATTCTCTGAATTTTAGGGTCATTTCCAATAATGTGATGGTTGAATGAGTCTGGGATCATTTGGGCAGCTAACTTTCGTGCTTTATTTTCAATTATAGTACGTTCCACCATTGATAGGAAGGGCTTGGCCTCGAGATGTTCTTTCTCTAAATAGTCTTTTGCCCCCATTTTTAGAGAATTAACCGCAGTCTCGACCGATGAATATCCAGTGAGAACGATGATTGGCGCTTCGGGATCTTCATTTAGCGCATACTCTAGAAGTTGCATTCCTTCGTAATGTTCTTTAAGTCTTAAATCAAGGATTACGGCGTCGTATTTCCCGGGGATGAATTTTGAATAAAAATCTTCTTCGCAATATCCCTTATCTATTTCGCAGTCACCCAGTCCCTTAAGAATGTTTTCTGCTTTTGCGACAAAGTTAATATCGTCGTCAACTATAAGTATGTAGTGTTTTTTGACATCCATACGTTAATTAATTTAGCATGGTGCTTATTTTTTGTCAACGTTTTCCTGGATTTTTTGCCCAAAATTTCGTTATAACAATGGTTATATTGCTTTTTGGGGTGGGGGTGTGGTATGGTTTGGTTTTAGAGGAGGAGATTATGATGCGACGGATTGTCGGATTTGGTTTGGTTGTGTTGATGGGAGGGGTTTTGTTTGCCGGGGACGGCGGTTACCGGGTCAAGGAGGTCAATTTCCTGGGTGAGATGGGCCTCGGGGTAAATGGAGCCGGACCTCTGTTGGTGCGGATGGATGACGCGCGGGGCCGGGTTGTGTTGGTGAATACGAATACATCTTCGGTTTCGCTGATTGACACCGCTACTCTCAACGTCAAGAATATTCCGATCGAGACTCGTATTCCCCAATATGTGAAGGAAGAGGCGTTAGCTATCGATCCGGCGTCGGGGAATATATATATTGTCGGGAATCGCTGTTTGCATGTGGTGAAGCCTGGATCGGGCTCTTCTGTGATGATTCCCACGGAATTTCAGTATGAAATGGCGACTGTCAACCCGGCCAATGGGGATGCGTTCCTGGTGGGGCGCGAGACGGAAATGTTGGCGGTGGTTTCTTTGAAGAAGAAGCGGGCGATTGGCGTTCGTTGGGTGGATTGGAAGCAGAAGATGGTGAATCTCAACCAGACGCCACCTCCGCCCAATCGCAAGGTGGTGTGGGATGCCGGGTTGAACCGTGGTTTTGCCATGGATGGGCATACTGCTACGTTGGCGACGTTTTCTTCCAGCGGCCGGATATTGAAACGAAGGAAACTTCCGGTCGCAGGCGGCGAAGACATTCGCTGGCATTTTGCCGGATACAATGATGTGACACATCGACTCTACCTGGTTAGGGAAACCGGTAAACGGATGGTCACGTCGGCATTGCAGGTCGATGTGCTGGAAGGCCGCGATCGAGTGGTGGCATTGCCGGAATTGAGCGAGGGGGTCGGGATCCGGTATAATCCTCAGCGGGAGGAGGTCTACATTCCCTACGACAATCACCCGACGGTTCATGTGGTTACCTTCGACGGCGAAGGCAAGGTAGAGGAAATAAAGATTCCGACATATGGCAATGACGCGACCGCGATCGATTCCGAACGCAATCTATTGTATGTCGCCAGTTGGGCCTATGCGGAAGTAGAGGTAGTAGATCTAGTAAAACGCCGTTTGGTGAAACGGATCCGCGATCTGGGGATTCTGCCCCATATGTTCCACATGACGTTTGATCCGGTTCACAACCAGTTGATCATTCCCATCGGAGCGGATGCCGTGAACGGCTCGTTCGGTTCCGCGTTGACGTTTGTAGATCCGGCCGGGGAATCCGTTAGAAAAATATATACCGGCTGGGCTCCGGTGGATTTGGTGGAAAAGAAAGACGGGAATGGGGTTTTGGTGTTCAATTCCGAAGACCAGGCTGCCGATGTGGATGTCGCCGGAAATGTCACATTCATCGATTTGCCTTGCGTTTTTCCCAGTCGCGCTCTGGCTGATAATGAGGGAAATGTGTTCGTCGCCTACGGTCCTCACCAATCGTATTGGCCTGTGGTGTATATATGGGGAGCCAGGAATGGGATTCTTGGGATATATGACGGGATGAATGGATTTTACGATCGACGGATTCCGCGGATGGCCCAGGCGATGGCGTTCGATAAACACGGGGCGCTAGTAGCCCTTCAAAATAATTGGGGGAATGAGAAGCAGTTTTTGATTTCGTTTCCCGATGAAATCCGTAGCCCGAACCTTGGGGATATGAGGATTGAATTGGATGACGAGGTCATTCGCGAGACCACCCAACGCATCTTGAAATACGATGGCGAGCGGCATCTCTTCTATGTTGTGAGAGTGGGTGAAACCGACGTCGAGCCGGGGGTATTGCAAGTCGTGGATCCCGTGGTAAAAAAAGTCGTGAAGCGGTTGGAGGTTGGACACACTCCAGTGGATCTCGTGTTTGACGAGGATTACATCTATGTGGCGAATTTCGATGACCGGTCGGTCAGCAAGATCAGCAAGAAGGACTATTCGACGAGTCTGCTGACTACAGGGAATCTGCCCCTTCGTCTGGCTCTCCTGAACGGCGATCTGCTAGTGATGAATCATGGCGACGGAACGCTACAAACGATAGGCGCGCAGCAACGTTCGTTCAAGGTTCCATTTCCCGGGCGGCCGGATCAGATGGCGGTGATTGGGCAACGTGTGATGATGACGGTCCATACTTCGAGCGCCCTTCGTATTGTCGAGTTTAATCCAGAGCAGGAGCAGTTCCAGTTGGTCTTTCAATATAGCTACCCGTTTGGAGAGACGACTGTGGATACCGATAACTCGGCTTTCTATATGAGGGGGCAATTCTCCGACAATATCTTCACCCTCAACCGTATATTGGAGGATAAGGGCGGACGAATTTGGATCACCGATTACCTGGCTGGCTTGCTTGTGAAATTGGAGGAATAGATCAGACCATGAGGTGCTGAACGAGTATTTTGACACCGATGCCGATGAGGATCAGTCCGCCCAGGGTTTCGATTTTTCTTTCGAAGAAATGCCCCAACCGGTTGCCGATTTAGACTCCGACGAATGAGAGGGAGAAGGTGATGATGCCGATGATGGCGATTGGAGTGATGATTGTGATCTTCAAGAACGCGAACGTGATCCCCACTGCCAGCGCATCGATACTTGTGGCCACCGACAGAACCAGCAGAACATGAAATTTTAACGGGTTCAACATTTTTTTATCTTCATGTTCCTGCAAGGATTCGTAAATCATTTTACCGCCGATTAACGAGAGGAAGATGAAGGCGATCCAATGGTCGATCTGCGCCAAAAAGGAACGGAATGCCAGGCCCGCCAACCAACCAAGGGCGGGCATGATTGCCTGGAACGCACCAAAGAATAGTGCGATTTTGAGAGCATGATATGATTTTAACCGTTTGATGCAGATTCCGCCACTGATAGAAACCGCGAATGCGTCCATTGCCAGGCCGATTGCGATGAGTATCGTCGAAAATATGTCCATTGATGATTTCCTGAAAAAGGTCACATTATAACATACTAAACAGGGGATCGCTTATGGTGTTGAAATCTAATTAAATTGTATGTATTATAATATTCGAGATGAAGCGAATTATTCTGATTGTTGTTATGTTGTCTATACTTATTTTCGGCGTGGTTTTTTATGTGATAGGCGGGCAATATCTACTCAATGATTATCGACCATTGGTGTGGAAAGATGTGAAAACCGTCGTTCCCAAAGGCTTCCAGCCAACCGAGTACGAAAGTAATGGCTGGCAAGTGATCGCCCTGCGCCACATGGGTACGCTGATCAAAATCGCTCTCCAGGCCGGCGTGGATGTGAATGGGTTGGCGGCACATGAAAAAAGGACAGTTCTGGTAAAAAAAATGGACGGCACCCAACCATCGGTAGTGTATCTCGTAGAAAAAAAGAACCTCCACACAATCTCGGTCGCGACGGAGATGGAGGGGATGACGGTTTATGTCAGCGTGGCCAGTATGTCGCTCCTGGTGGCCCGCCATATCATGCAACGGATGTTGAGTGATATGCGTTATCGGGGGGCGGCGGTATCTCCGTTTAAATTGGATTTCGAATTGAAGTATTACCGGCAGGATCTATTCCTGGCAGCGGCTCTTCTATTACCAATACTCATCATTGTCGTGATGTTCATTTTCCCGGGGCGGGCGCCGGAGCCTGAATTTTTTCGGGGAGAGGCTG
>JAHELQ010000472.1 GCA_024644125.1 Candidatus Aminicenantota bacterium
CGTCCCAGATCGCCTGTCAAATAGACAATCCGGCCATGAATCGACGGATGCTCGATGAATCGTTGCGCAGTGAGTTGCGGACGGTTCATATAGCCGCGGGCAACGCCGATGCCACCGATGGCAATCTCCCCGACGACTCCGAAGGGGACAATCTTCGCATGTTGATTCGGATCAACGATCATGACTCGCGTATTGGCAAAGGGTCTTCCGATGGTGATTCGCGATTTATCTTGCTGCCGGCGCAATAGAGTGGAAACTACCGACGCTTCGGTGACGCCGTACTCATGAGCGATTTCAAGCTTCGGAAGCGCCGACGCCGCTTGCCGTACCAACTCCATGGGCAACCGGTCGCCCGCTAGCGTCACAGTTTTCAAGGAAGACAATTCTCCCGGAGCCCCCACTGCCAAAATCAAAGCAAACAAAGGGGGAACGCAAATAAAATGGGTCACTCCCGCGGCGGCGATCGTCTTTCGTATAAACGGAATATCGGTGGTTTTTCCATGAGGCAACAGGACGACCTTGCTTCCCGCTGCGATGGGAGTAAAGAAGCTGGTGATGAAACCGTCGAACGCATGTGAGAACAATTGCAAGGCAGTGGAGGTCTCATCCAACCGGTATTCCTCCCGGCGGGCCAGAAGTTTGGGAACGATGCTGCGATGCTCGACCATCACCCCTTTGGGGACGCCGGTGGTTCCCGAGGTGTAGATCACATAGGCGGGGTCCGTCGAAGTGGCGTTCGCAGCCATAGTAGTGCTTATATTCGATTCTAAATCGACTTCATCATAGAAGACCACTTCGGGTGAAACCTTATCTCCATCATCCGAAGCCAAATTAGCGAGCGACATCTCCTTCCCGGTCACCACCAGAGCGGCATTCGCGTCATTCAGCATGAAGGCGATCCTCGATACAGGATAGGTAGGTTCGATAGGCAAATACGCGCCCCCGGCCTTGAGGATGGCGAAGATGGAGATAATTACCGACACTGGATCGGAGAGCAAGACGGCGACGATCCGTCCTCGCCCGACACCCTTTGCCATGAGTACCGCAGCCAGATTAGAGGCTTCCCTATTCAAACTTCCATAGCAGATTTCCTTCGAGTCGCCGCTTCGCTCAACAGAGCACAAAGCGACTCGTTCCGGATCTTTCACTACTTGCTCTTCCAAAAGCCGATGAAGCAGATCCGGTTGTCCGAGAGAATCATCTCCATCTTCCGGCTCGCCAAGCCTGTTCAATCGTTTCAGGCAATCTTCATTCTTTACCCAGAGGATGTCCTCGACTTTTAGTTCGACATTGTTTAGCGTTTGTTCGATAATATCAAGAAAGGACGATTGCCAGTGAGCCCAGAGTTCCTGCTCCACAGCGAGAGAATTGAAGGTGAAGAAACAATCTATCGAGCCTTCGGCGTTGGCGATCATCACGTTCAGATCGTTTTGTTGGTTTTTGGGAAGATCCTCCGCCTGCCATTCCCGGTGCAGACCTTTCATAGCGAACAAAACGCGAAACAACCCGGGGCCATTCTCGATATCAAGCAATTCAAGCAGTTTTTCAAACGGGTAATATTGATAACGAATAGCGGAGCCGATTGTCTGCTTCACCGCTCCGAGAAATTCCTTGAATCGAAGAGAGGGATCGATGGCATCGCGCAGCGCCAACCAGCGGTTGTATTGCTGTTTGCTTTTGGCGAGCACCGGCGAGACGACGATTGCATCTTTCGTTCCTGTCAACCCGTAAAGCCAGATTTTGAATATCGAGAGCGAGATGACAAAGATCCCGATGTCCTGGTCGTTCGCCATCTCCCGAATGCGCCGCGAGAGGGAGATGGGAATCTGTAGATGAGCATCTTTAATTCGATTCGAGTTTTCACTCAAAAGGCTCGATGGAAGAACAGTCTCACATAGCTCCCCCTTCAATTGTTCCATCCAGAATTCCCTGGCCTCTTCAAATTTGGCCAATCCTAATATTCCGCTATCTATCATGTTATTGTGTAAACTCCATCAAAAACCTTCCCTACCCTACCTTCAGTTTTTCCTAAAGAGGGATGTCGAGATCGATATCGAGCTCTTCCTCTTCATCCGCAGCGATATCCGCCAGCGCATCCGCCTTTTCCCTGCCTGTGATGAGTTCGATCTCCCGAAGTGGAAGATTGCCCCCGGCCGCGATCGTCTCGGCGATGTGGATGAAATAGTTCAGAAAACGATGGACCGATGCCTGGCTAAACAATGCAGTCCAATACTCGATTTTCAGCTTGAATGTGTCATCTTCCCGGCAGATATCCAATAACAGGTCAAATTTGGACGTGGTGTACTCGAATGTATACGGTTTGGCCTTGAGAGCGAACTCTTCATCGCCGGAGAGATTCGAATCGATATTCTGAAATTGGAAGGCTGCGTCGAACAACGGTGTACGGCTCATGTCGCGTTTTTTCACCAACTCCTCCACCAAACGGTCAAAAGGGTAATCCTGATTTTCAAACGCCGCCAGCGCCTGGTCTTTCACCTCTTTGAGAAACGAGTTGAAGCTCTTCCTCGACTCGGGCTTCGTACGGATAGCCAGCATATTGAGCAGGATGCCGATGATCCCTTGCAAGTCTGCGTGACGACGGCCGGCTACAGCGGTTCCCACTACGATGTCTTCCTGCCCGCTCAATTTCGCCAACAATACGACATAAAGCGCCAGGAAGAGCATAAATAACGTGACACCTTCCGCGGAGGCGAGGCGATCCAGAGCATCTGCGATCTCGGGCTTCAATGACACACTGACCGCTGCGCCTTCGGATGTCCTCGATTGGGGCCTTGGATGATCGAGGGGCAGATTCAAGACCGGTATGTTACCGGCAAATTGTCTCCGCCAGAAGTCCCCTTGCTGCCGTACCACCTCATGAGCCGGCGATTCCTCATCGGTCAACCATTCGGAGTAATCTCTGTATTGAAGATTCAGAGCTTGCAATCGATTTCCCTGGTACAATTCCAGGAACTCCCGTTCCAATATTTTGTGCGATACGCCATCTGAGATGATGTGATGCAAATCGATCACTAATATGATCCGTCCGCCGGAAGCTTTTACCAGAGCCGCTCTCATCAGCGGAGCCGAGCCCAGGTCGAAGGGCCGGATGAACCCCCGCACAAATCGCCGTTCGGCCTCTTCAGAAGATCCATCATCCCCGGCTTCCCGAAGATCGATTCGTTGCAGTTTGAATTCAAGCGAGTCGTGAATCCGCTGGACCGGTTGCCCGCCAATCATATGGAAGCTGGTTCTCAGGGTTTCGTGCCGGAGTATAAGCTCGGCGAATACGGCTTCCAGTTTCTCGTCATCCGGTTCATCGGTTAGCTCCATTAACTGCGGCATATTGTAATTGGCGCTTTGGGGATCCATTTGCTGTAAAATAAAGAGCCGGTGTTGCGAAGGAGTCACTCTGTAATATTCCTTTGGTTGGGCTTTGGGAATGGCGGAGAAGGACTGGGATGGCAGCGATTGAATGAATTCCGCCATCGAGCGTATCGTTGGATTCCTGAAGACCTCAGCCAACGGAATTTTCACATCCATGGCCTGATGGATATTGGAGACCAAAATCGTTGCCTTCAATGAATGTCCCCCCAAATCGAAGAAATTGGTGTTTATCCCGATCATCGAAGGGGTGATTCCCAGCACTCCGGCCCAAATATCCGCGAGTCGTTTCTCGGCAGTCGTCGTCGGAGCGTCGTAATCCCCCACCCCCTGATGGGAGGGTGCCGGCAAGGCATGGCGATCAAGCTTGCCGTTGGCTGTCAGAGGAATGGCTTCCACCTGCACAAAATAATCAGGCACCATATAGGCCGGCAATTGCCGGGAGAGCGACTCCTTCAAATCCATGGTGTTGATGTGGGAATCGGAAGTAAAATACCCGCAAAGACAGCGGTCGCCACCCTCTTCCGTCACATCCACGACCACCACATCTTTGATTGACGTGGCGCGATAATAGCCGATATTGGAGAGTTTCCTCTGCACCGAGATCACGTCGGGGCAAAAATCCAATTCTTCGAGCCCCTGCTTCCGGCTGATCAATCCCAACCGGCAATCCCAGCTCAATTGGCCGGAGTAGTTATGAAACCCCCTCTCTTTTAAATGGACATAGATGCCCACATCGTTGATCAAACAATTGGTCGAGCACGCGCCAGTGTCGTCCGGGCGGTTCCAGGCGCGATTTTTCTCTTCCAGATAGGCCCGGATATCCGCCACTGCCGTATGATCATACCGGAAAAAATCCACGAAACGGATGCTCTCGATCACGCCATCGTCCAGATCCACTCCCAACAGGCGGGTTACCCGGTCCCGGGCGGAGTGGTAGTTTTTGCGGAAGAGAAGCTGCTTCTCATCGATCTCATCTTCAGAAAAAATCCCCAACCGGAAGAGGCCGTGCAATTTGATGTCGAAAATCTGTCCTCTGGACATGCCGCTCACCACAACATGGATGCCGTGTTCGTGCGCTGTTTGTGTCCCCAGGGTATTCACCGCTTTAAAACAACCATTGCACACGTCGAAGTCGGTGCGCAAGCTCTCGGTGAAGACCCGGTCGATGGATTCCGC
>JAHELQ010000052.1 GCA_024644125.1 Candidatus Aminicenantota bacterium
CAATACGCCGACCGTTTGTTTCCCCGAAAGAATCCGGCGAATATCATCTGTAGGAAAAGGGCGGAAGCAGACGATCTTCAAAACCCCGGCCTTGATGCCTTCCAATCTCATTTTTTTGGCCACATACCGCGCTGTTCCCACGGCGGACCCCATTCCCACCAGAACGATATCAGCATCATCGCAGTCATAGGCCATAACCGGTCCATAACCTCGATTAAACTGCTCTTTAAATTCGGCCATCGCCTCTTTGATCACATCCGGAGCAAGCGCGAACGCCTCTTTCTGTTGAAATCGCATTTCCATGAATTCCGCCGGTGAGGTGAGATTGTTGATGAACATCGGATCGTCCGGATCCAAATACAGGTTTGTGGCCCGGTACGGAGGTAAGAATCGATCCACCCGCTGCTGGGACGGCACCAATACCGGTTGCGTGGCGTGGGATAGGAAAAAGCCGTCGAGACACACCATCGCCGGCAACAACAATTCAGGATTCTCCGCCACTTTGTAGGCGATAATTTGCAAGTCAAGTACCTCTTGTGCGTTTTCGCAATAAAATTGCAGCCAACCGGAGTCCCGTTCCGCCATGGTATCCTGGTGATCGCACCATAAACTCCATGGCGACACCAGCGCCCGGTTCACCACCGGCATTACCGCCGGCACTCTGCATCCCGAAGCCACTCCTAAAATTTCATGCATCAAGGCCAGCCCCACTGAAGAAGTGGCGGTCGCCGCCCTCACTCCGGTAAGCATGGCTCCGATCACACATGACATAGCGGAGTGTTCGGATTCGACACGAATATATTTTGCGGGCAATTCGCCATCCGCCACCATCTCGCTCAACCGCTCCGAGATCTGGCTCTGTGGAGTGATGGGATAGGCGCAAATCACTCCCACTTTCGCCAATTTTATGGCAACGGTGGCGGCGCCATTGCCGTCCAACATCATTTTTTGCTCGTCGATGCTCATTTGCCCTCCTCATTGATCATGACGATGCATTGCTTCGGGCACACATCCGCGCATATGCCGCACCCTTTGCAATAGGTCCAATCGATAGACACGCACTCCAGTTTTTTGGCGTCTTTGGAAATTTCCATCACTTCGGTGGGGCAATATTCCCGGCACGTACCACAACGACTACAGTTTTCAAAGCGGATATCCGGCCGCATAATCCTCCAACTACCGGATTGGATGCTGTCGAATACAAGGGCCACAGGCCCTAGAATCCGCTTACCACTGATTTGTTTCCCCGAAGGCTTTTCTGGCTGCATCGGCATTTTTTTCTCCTTTTTTGGTTCCAAACGTATCCTTGAGAGACTGCGCCACCGATTCTAGTTTGACTACTCCGGTAGCGGCCAGCGAACCCAACATCGGGCCGTTGGGAATATCTATTCCAATCACATCCAGAGCCGCCTGCGTTGCATCCGAATAGAATATTTTATCGAAGGCGTATCTCTTTCTCAGCATATTCAATTCATTAATCGAAGTTGTGTTCACAACCAGTATCGAATCCTCATGAATTCCCGCCCCGATATCAACGCCTTTGTCGATGACAGATGGAGCGAACAACATGACGATATCCGGTCGGTAGACAAAACAACTTTGCAAAATCTCTTCGCTGTCGATCATGACATCCGCGTGCACTGGAGCCCCCCTCCGCTCATGACCAAAGGCGGGAATGGTCTTTGAATAACGTTCTTCATAAAGTGACACCGCGGCGGACAATATCCGCGCGGCGGATACAATTCCCTGACCGCCGAGACCGTAGAATTTTAACCTGATCATTCCAATTACCTCGCTATTTTTTCGATTTGGTATACTTTTATCGTATGTACATACTCGGACGAATATCCGGTACTTGTATTGGTTTTCTAATGAAATTCGATGTTAATTAAAGGAAAAAGTGTTGCTGGCACCCGGGCTGAAAGATTTATTCACCCGGGAGCCGGATCGATTTGCCTATATCTAAATGTTTTCTGCGTGAAGTTCCCACATTTCGATATCTTCATTATCTACAATATAATAAAGCTTGTCTTTGTATATGGCATATTCATTTTTGAATTGGCCGATTTCGGATATCCGGTCAAAGGGGGCTATGGGATGCGCAAACGAGCGTTTTATCTCTTTACCTTTCGTATCCATTACCACAACTTCAAACTTGCCATTCTTTTCCTTGAAGGTGGAAACATAGATTTTTCCATCGGATATCTGGAATGAAAAATAAGCGGGATAATATTTTCGAAAAACGAATTCGAACCGTAGTTTTTCCTGCTCCCAGGTTTTGGCTGCCTGTTTCCGTTTCATGTAGGCATCCTGATAACTGCGGGTGATTTCCAGCTTCGGTTCGTCTATGTCTATATCATAAAGGTGGTTGCCGGAATTGTCGAACACTGAAAAATAAAAGCCTTTTACAGTATCTCCAATGAAAAGTTTGTTGTCGTAAACCTGGTAATCGAAGCAGTCATCGACGGCATCCACATTTATTTTCACATTGTTGCGACCGGCGCCTATGGGAGGCGGCGGTAGTTGCACGATCCCTTTGTAAATTTCTTTCACCTCTTTGAAGTTTTTATCGAATATGGTGACGGCTTTACGCTCTTTGAAGAATTGATCGCTCATGCTACCCCGACCTTTTACCAGCATGCCGACAAAATATTCCCCTATTGAAACCATAGGCAATGCGAAATAATTGTAATTGAACGGAATTTTTTTGGACCATTTAAAATCGCCTTTCCTCGAATAGGACGCCAATTTACCCATGGAATTGGCCAGGAGTGAATCCGGGTATACCGTCAATAATGGTTGGACCTTAAATTCTTTTGGTCCCTCGCCTTTCGCTCCGAATTTTTTTATATATTTAAAACCCTCCAGGGCATAGATGTGAACGGTGGCGTCATCCACCACATACACCTGCCCGTTGTCGATATAAATGGCATTCGGTTTCCCGATTTCTTTGAGAGCGCCTATTTTTTCAGCGTTTATAGAGATTGCCAGACAAAATATTAGAATTGACAAACATAGATGTTTCATTATATAGCCTCCAATATAGTTTCATATAAATCTCAAGGGTATTATATCACAGCTAGATTTCTTTTTAAAAGAACTCAGTCAACGCCTTCATATGCGGAGCTGCCGGTCACTATTTTTTTGACCAATGCCACATTCATCTCTAAATAGTTCCCCTTGAACATCTGGTCGTGAGGTCCGAACCCATGATGCTCGACGTAGCTTTTATTAGCGAATTGCCGGAATCCTGTATCTTCAGTCATGTCATCCCGATTTTCCGATTTGATGAGGTGAATGTTCGCATCCACCGGAACCAGGTTTTCGATTCCCGCTAGATATGAGTGATAAGCATCGATTTTACGGACAATATCATCTTTCAGGAATTCAATTCCCATCATGCGGATTTGTTTCTCCACCTCTTCCAGGAACGCTTCATTATACAATTGACCGTCGCCATTTTCTTTATTTTCGGCTTCGCTTGTATCTGAATTGTCTCTCCACCAATGGGAATCCGCAAGCACAATATCTGATACCCGGTATCCTCTGGTTTCCAATCGAGCCGCCACCTCCATCAACAAACATCCGCCCGCCGAATAGGCGAAGAGCGTATAAGGTCCGCGCGGATCAACAGCGAGAATAGCATCCACATACCGGTCAAGGCAATCCTCCGCTTCTATGAACGTAAATGAGTATACCGCGATATCCTCGAAAAATGACGAAAAACTTTTATAGGAGATAGCGTAAGCGCCTGAAGGTGGAAAGCAAAAGAGCCGCCTCGGATACTCCTTGTTCAATAGAACGAGCACTTCCTCGGCATGTTGGGTCTCGGATATCATACGGGCTATTTGCCGGACTGTGGTTTTTTTCAACATATCCATCAAAGGCACTTTTACCATAAACGATTTGTAAACCATAGACACGACGGAAATCGCTTTCAGCGAATCGCCCCCCAACTCGAAAAAATCATCGTCGATTCCAATGGGCTCAATGCCGAACATCTCCTGCCAATACTTCACCAGAGCCTCTTCCACAGGATTTCTCGGTTCCGCGTAGTCTGAAAGAAGGTCCGGTCTTTGATGGAATTCCGTATTCTCTTCGCCGGGGTTCTGAATTGAATCATCACATTCATTGCCCTTTTCCAACGATTGCAGCTTCACCCACTGAGCTATTCTGGCTTCGAGATCCCCGCTTGACACAACCACCTGGTTCCTCTGGATATGCCGGAGGATGCGACGCAGTGTCGCAAGCCCCTCATCAGGAGTGATCATGAGCCTTGCCACCGAAGCTCCGATTTGATCTCCAGCAGTTTGAGCGGGTTCTTCAAATTTCCAATCCGCCCAATTGACGGAGATCCAGGGAAACGCGCTTTCCCGGTTGCATCGAGCGGCAAATAGATCCATGTATGCATTCGCGGCAGCGTAAGCGAAAAAACCAAGGCCGCCCAATACCGGCGATAACGATGAGGTCAGAAGACAAAAATCTAGTTTTCTACCAGAAAAAATCGCGGCCAGATTATTCACTCCAGTTACTTTAGCGGCGAATTGCTGACGGCATTGGTGGATGGTTATGTCGCTTGAAAGTGCAAACGATGCGCCGCCTACCAATCCTGCCGCGTGAACGATACCGTTTATGGAGCCCAGAGTTTCCTCGACCTGTTTTACAATTCGCTCCATAGCTTCCCGATCGGACACATCGACAGCTTCTGCCATTACAGTGGCTCCCAACGCGTTCAATTGCTCTATTTTTCCACGTCCTGAGTTCGCCGTTTTATGAATTAGCACCAATTTCGCCTGATATTCACGGGCCAGAAAACGGGCGATAGTAAAGCCGATTTTCCCCATTCCGCCGGTAATCAGATAGACTCCCCCGCGCTTCAATTTCGGTATGTCGGCCGGTTCTGGCAATACGACAGGTTCAAAAGCCGGAATTAACCGGTGAGTCCCTCTGAATACGACGAGTGGATCGTTATTCTTGCAGGTTAATTCATTCGTCACATGGGCGACCGATTCAGGATCGGTATCATCATCTCCTTCCGGGATGTCTATGTCGATCTGCCGAACCGAAACGTATGGAAGTTCCTGCGCCACCACTTTCAAGGCGCCTCCGACCATTGCCCGCAACGGCCGGAGAGTTTCGGTGCCAGTGACATCAAACGCGCCTCCGGTAACGATATGAATGAATAATTTTTGCTTGAATGAGCAGCGTTGTATGGCCTGCGTTAAGAACAACATACTATAAATCCCGGTATATTGATCGGTTTCGAATAAATCATCTTCGTTGCCAACGTCTTCGTTTCCTGCGACACCCCAGAGATGGAGGATATGCGCCGGCGGCGTACCTCTTTTCTCCAATTCCGACATGAGAGTGAAATAATCACCATTGTTTCTGGGATCAATCACGAACGAGCCATCGTCGAGGGCTTCGAATGCGACGCCGGCGAATGCTTCGGTAAAACGGATTCCGTTTGATTTCACAAGTTCTGTCACCATTCCTGAGAACTTGCTCTTGTCAGCGAATACGAGCCAATGCTCGTTGGCGTCACGCAGCGCCGGTTCGTGGAAGGACAAGATGGTCCGTTTCCAGGAAGGGATATAGAACCATTGGGAAATGTCCGGCCTTTTTTGCAGTACGCCTGATTTTTCTCTGACTGCCAGTTGTTTGAGTGGATTTCCTTCGATCCAATATCGTTTCTTCTCGAATGGGTAGGTGGGCAAGGGAATCCGTTTTCGTCGCCCTCCGGAATAAAATCTTTTCCAATCCACTGGAACGCCGTATCGCCAAATACTTCCCAAACGGTTGGTAACATATTCGAGGGTAGAAATAGAGTGTTCTTTAGGCGGCGCAATGTTCAGGACAGCGATGCCGGAATGCCCCCCGATGCGTCGTTGCAATAAGGAGGTCAAATCGCTTCCGGGACCAATCTCGATAATGAGGGTGTTGTTTTTTTTCTCTAATTGGCGCACTCCGCCATCGAACAATACCGGTTGACTCAAGTGGTTGAACCAGTATTCGGGATTTGATGTTTCGCCATTTCCAGTCCAGTTTCCAGTCACATTTGACATAAGCGGAATCCTGGCCGGTTGCGGATTCAAACTCTCCACAAGTTGCATAAATTCGTTTTTTACAGGCATCATCAATGGCGAATGGAGGGGATGGGTGGAAGGTAACCTGACTGTGAACAGTTTATTTTCTTTCATCCTCGACTCGATCTCGTCCAGGGCTTCCACAGTGCCAGATACGACGCACGATTCTCCATTATCGATAGCCAGATGGCTTCCCTCCTTCAGGAATGGAAGCACCTCCTCTTTGGGGATTGGTAAACTCATCATCCCGCCTCTGGGCAATGTCGAAATCATTTGCCCTCGCCTGACAACCAACTCCAGCGTTTGTTCCAATGAGAACACGCCGGCCAGGCACGCGGCGACATATTCTCCAAAGCTATACCCCATGACCGCATCCGCTTGAATTCCAAAATGTTCGAGGGTTTTGGCCAATGAGTAGGTGTATACAAAACAGAGAGGTTGAGCGATTTCCGGCTGGTGAAGATCTTCTTGGCCGGCTTTTTCATCGCCCTCCGGATACAGTTTCGTCTTGAAATCAATGGGACTCAAGGATTTTAATATACTGAAACAGCGGTCCATTTCGTATTTGAAAACATCGATGGTGAGATATAACTCACGCCCCATGCCTGAATACTGCGCTCCCAATCCCTGAAACAGAAACACGATTTCCAGGTTTTTCCCTTTCGTGTCAAACACCTTGAAATGCCGCGACTGTGGATTCGAGAGTTTATCGATTGCATCTGCGACACTTTTCGCAGTACACACCGCGCGGTAGCGGAAGCTTCTCCTGCCGGTGTTCAGAGTGAAAGCCGCGTGTCTTAAGTTTGTCGCCGGCCTATGTTTAAGATATTCGACAATATTGTTTTTGATTTGTAGGAGGCCTGTTGAGGTTGGCGCGGAAAACGACAGAAGCTCGGCATCTTCGATTCTATCTTCGTCATCTGCCGGATTGTTTTCTTCGAGAACGACAAAAACATTGGTTCCTCCTATACCGAGTGAATTAACCGCAGCGCGCAATGGATATGAGTCATTGTTCCACTTCTGCAATCGAGTGTTCACATAAAACGGGGTGCGACTGAAATCAATGCGGGGGTTGGGACTCTCAAAATTGAGGCCAGGAGGAATATGTCGATTGTAAAGCGTCAACACGGCCTTGATAAAACCTGCCACTCCGGCTGCGGTATCCAGATGACCGATATTGGTTTTAACCGAGCCAACGGCGCAATAACGGGTTTGAGACGTGCCAAAGGCTCCTGTCAACGCTTCGATCTCGATAGGGTCTCCCAACGGCGTTCCCGAGCCATGAGCCTCCACATACGAAATACTTTCGGCGGGAATCCGGCTCAAATGCAACACAGATTGAATCAGCTCTTCCTGGGCATCGATACTGGGGGCCGTGAATCCCACTTTCCGATTGCCGTCGTTATTAGCTCCGGAGCCCTTGATGATCGCCATTATATGATCCCCATCCGCTTCGGCGAATTTCAACCGCTTCAACGCCACGATCCCCGCTCCGTTTCCACCGATAGTGCCATTGGCATTTGCGTCAAATGATCGGCATCTTCCATCCGGGGACATCACCATCCCTTCGTGATACACATACCCGGCAGGTTGGATCGCCTGGACCGCCACGCCTCCGGCCAATGCCATATCGCATTCTCCGGTCACCAAAGCCCTCGCCGCAGTGTGGATCGCCAGGAGAGATGTCGAGCAGGCGGACTGTACGGCGACAGCCGGCCCTCTAAGGTTCAATTTGTACGCCACCCGGGTGCAAATAAAATTCTTGTCCAGCAATTGATCCAGCACAAATTGCTCGACGGCGCCGCTTTTGCCTGATGTCAGGACCATCGCTTGCCAATCGAAATTCGAAGCGCTCCCGGCATACAAACCGATACTGCCTTCAAAGTTGTCGGGGCAATATCCAGCATGTTCCAACGCCTCCCAGCAACACTCGTGCAACATTCTCAATTGTGGATCCATAACCCGTGCTTCCAATGGCGTGTAACCGAAAAACTCCGCGTCGAAGTATTCTCTATTTTCTAAAAAACCGCCTCTAGACGGTACAAAATTCGGCAATTTGGACAATTCCTGCGGAATGCCTTGATGTCGCAATTCCTCTTGCGAGAGAAACGAAATTGAATCGATTCCGTCTCTTAAATTTTCCCAGAACGTATCAATCTCAGGCGCTCCAGGGAACCTTCCGGCCATTCCGATTACCGCCACTTCAAGCCCGGTCCGTTTGTTCTGCTGTGTCATCTCATTCATCCTCCTGGAACAACTCCAGGGCATCGTCCAATGTATCTTGCGCCCTGTCCAACAATTCCCGGCGTTTTTCATTTGTATCGATGCGCGCCTTGAGACTTCCCTCGCTTAAATATTTGCAGAGCGAACGAATCGTCGTATAACGGAACAGGTCCATCACCGGCACCGGCATACCCAATTCTTCACCCAGACAGTGGCTCACTTTCACAAGGTCCAGAGAATTGCCGCCTAAATCAAAAAAGTTATCGTGCACACTTACATCATCCAGTTCGAGAATTTTTTGCCAGACGCGGGCTACGGCCGCTTCCATTTCATTTCCAGGTGGTATGCGGTTTTCTGTTGAATCAATGCGGCTCGATAACTTCGACAGAGCCTTCTGATCTATTTTCCCATTGCTATTCAAGGGTATTTGGTCCACCTTGTAAAACCTGGATGGAATCATAAACTCCGGCAATTCTTCCCTTAAAAAAGTTCTCAATTCCTGGATCGCCGGCTCACCGTCGCCAGCGGGTACGAAATAGGCTGCCAGAGAATCTCCCCGCGTCGGACTTTTTTCCGGCAGTACCACCGCCTCATGGACACCGGGGAAACGATTCAATACGCACTCTACTTCGCCAGCCTCCACTCGCATGCCGCGAATTTTTATTTGAAGATCCGCTCGACCCAAAAATTCGAGATTCCCATCTTCCCGCCATCTTGCTAAATCTCCAGTCCGGTACAATAGCGCTCCAGGTACGAATGGATTCTCCACGAAGGATTTTGCCGTCAACTCAGGGCGATTCAAATACCCCCGGGCAATTCCTTCCCCAGACACGCACAACTCTCCCGCGACATTTATTGGAACCGGCTTCATCGATTCATTCAACACATAAACCCGATAATTGGGCAAAGGTTTGCCGATGGACACGAAATCATGACCGTCTTGTTCCGGTATGAGGTACAGCGTTGTATTGATGGTGGCTTCGGTGGGCCCATAAATATTGATTAATTCGCATCCGGGGCAACAGATTCTGAGTTTTGCCAATAGTTCCCGGGAGAATATTTCTCCCGCCAGGATTATCATTCTCAACTTTAGAGATTTTATCGACTCAAATCTCGCGTCCCGGCTGTTGGCGTCGATCAGCAATTCCATCACCGAGGGAACCGTATTGAATATATTGATTTTGTAAAGGACCATGGCGGCCGCCAGCTTGATGGGGTCATTTTTCATGGCATTCGGCACCAGAGTCAGTCTTCCTCCGGAAGCGAGAGGCATGAATATTTGTTGCACCGAAGGATCGAATGTATAGGGCGCCATCAGCATATGATTGTAGCTGCTATCGAACCGGTGCGCCGTGATCAGTCCGTGCAATTGATTCACGATATTTCTATGGCTGACTGCCACCCCTTTGGGATTCCCGGTGGACCCGGATGTGTACATCACATAAGCGAGGCCGTGGCCAGCTTCCTTTATTTTTTTCGGTGACGAAGTATCGTTCGTGGAACAGGCGAGGTCTATGTTTATTATTGGAACGCCGCTCATTTCTCCGATCTGTCGTCCCCAGGCGCTCGAACAGAGTATGGATGAAGCGTTGCTGTCCTCTATCAAATAGCGAACCCGCTCGTTGGGGGCATTGGTATCGATAGGTAAGAATGCCGCGCCGGCTTTCATGACAGCGGAGATTGCGATAACCATGCCGGGGGAAACATCTGCCAATAAAGCGATGATGGAGTTGGAACCACATCCTGGCTCTTCGATCAACCCAGCCATGACGCCAACCCGCCGCTGAAGCTCACGATAGGTTAGCCATTGATCTTCAAACGCGATTGCCGCGTGATCCGCCGACCTATTCGCTTGAAGCTCAATCATGTCCCACAAGGACATCGTTTCGGGGAAATCATGCCCGGTATCATTAAAGTCAGACAGAATCTTTCTTTTTTCGTCAGCCGGGAGTATATCGATCTCCCCTAACAAAAGTCGATCGTTATCCAGAACTTCCGATAAAATATTCTGAAAGTAAACGACAAATCTCTCTATTGAATGTCTTGTGAACAATCGCTTCGCATACTGGAACTCAAACCATAGTTTTCCGTTTATTTCCCTCGAAAGGATGGTCATATCGAATTTAACCTGCTGGGGCATAAATTCCTGATCTACAAAATCTTCTGGAGGAATGCGGTCATTCGAAGCCCGCTTCCCCGGAATCCCGAGTTCCTGCCAGGTGAACATCACGTCAAACAAGGGATTGCGGCTGATATCCCGTGGAGCGTCCACTCCATCGACTATATCCTCAAACGGATACTCCTGGTTTTCGAATGCCTGAAGCGTTCGCTCTTTCACGTCCGCCAAAAATGAATCGAACCTTTTTTGCACGCAGGGAAAATTCCTGAGAGGGATCGTATTCACGAACATACCGATGGTAGATTCGATATCTACGTGCCGGCGTCCTGCAACCGGAACTCCGATTACAATATCCTCCTGCCCACTGAGCCTCGACAGGAAGATATTGATAAAGGTAAGTAGAAGCATAAATAGAGTAGTCTCTCCGACCTCGGCCAACCGCTCGAGCCTTGCGAATTGCTTCGGCATCACAGTAAACTCGATAGACGCTCCTTCAAAATTTTGAATTGCCGGGCGCTTATAATCATAGGGCAATTGAAGAACTGGGATTTGATCCTGAAACGTTTCGATCCAATATCGCTCCTGGGAACCCAGCCCTCCATCAGACCTGATTTTGTTTTGCCACTCAGCGTAATCCTTGTATTGGATTTTCAGAGGCGGAAGCTTATCGCCTGCAAATATTGATTTAAAATCTGCGATCAAAAGCTCCAGGGATACGCCATCGGCGATGATATGATGCATATTCACCAACAGGTTATAACTAAACTCCTCTCTTCTAATCAACAATACCCGGAACAACGGCGCAACAGTCAGATCGAATGGCTGTTGGAATTCCCTAATTTTTTCGCTCAGCTTTTCTGCATGGGAGAAATCGCCAGTGAAATCGTAATTTTCAAATTGGAGTTTGACCGAATCCCAAATTTTTTGTACTGGATTCCCCCGAATGGAATGGAACGAAGTGCGCAGACTTTCATGCCTCAGCATCAATTGGCGGAACGTATCGGCAATCGTATTGTAATCATAGCGACCATGCAACGCCACAACCTGCGGCAAATGATAGGCCGTATTCCCGGGATCTATTTGCTGAAGGATATACAACCGTTTCTGCGCCGCGCTCACTTTATAGTGATCCTTTTTTTCGACTGGAGAAATCGCAAAAAACTCAGTTTGCTCCAAAAATTTCAATCTATCTACGAATTGCCGTATTGTTGGGTAATCGAAAACATCCGACATTTGAATGCGAAAACCTAATTTTTTATGGATTCTTGCAAGCAATGAAATCAATGTAAGGGAATGACCTCCGAGTTTGAAAAAATTGTCGTCGATTCCTATTATGCCTTTGTTCAATCCAAGGATTTTACCCCAAATCTCTGCAAGAGCTTCCTCCAATTCGTTTGTAGGCGCGGAATAATGTGATGGCGTTTTTGTTTTTCCCGGTTTTGGAAGCGATTTGCGGTCCACCTTTCCATTTATGAGCAGGGGCAATTCATCCAAAATAACATATTGAGAGGGAAGCATGTATTCCGGCAATTTCTCCAGTAAACGCTTCTCTATTTCATTTAAATCGAGTTCCCCTCCATGCGCCGCAGGAACCAGGTAAGCGACAATCGCATTGCCTTCCGACAGGTTCCCATGGACTATCGCCACAGATTCTTTAATCATTGGAACGCTCGTCAATTGGGCCTCGATTTCACCCAATTCGATACGAAACCCTCTTATTTTCACCTGGTGATCCAACCGTCCCAAAAACTCGATATTTCCATCCTCTCGTACCCGCGCCAGATCTCCAGTTCTATATAATGTATGCCCCAAAAAATCGGGAATCTCTACAAATCGGTCCGCGGTTAGTTCGACGCGATTGAGATAACCTCGGGCAAGGCCTTCCCCCCCAATGAACAACTCGCCTGAGACAGCGATATCTTGCAATTGCATATTTGCATCGAGGACATAGAGTTTTGTATTGTCTATCGGCCTCCCGATCGGAATCCCTCCGGAGTCCGCTCCCTCCGCCCCCTCGCAATTGTAGAAAGACACATCTACTGTCGCTTCTGTGGGACCATATAAATTAATTAGCTGAACCCGGTCTTTGGTGAATAATTGATAAAAACTATTCACATGATAAACAGTCAGAGCCTCGCCCGACGCAAATACTCTTTTTAATGAAAATAATCGCCGGACATCGCTAAAACTATCTAAATATTCCAGAAAACCGCCAAGCATCGAAGGGACAAAATGTATTGTCGTGACTCTTTTTCTTTCAACCTCGCTTATAATTGCATGCGGTTCCTTTTCTTTTCCCGGCCCCAACAAACAGATAGCAGCTCCAATCAAGCTCCACCAAAACAATTCCCAAACCGACACGTCAAAAACGATAGGTGTCTTCTGAATAACGACATCGCCGGTTGTGAGGGGATAAGCGGATTGCATCCAATTCAGCCGGTTTAAAACCGATCTATGCTGCACCATGACGCCTTTGGGAGCGCCGGTGCTGCCGGAAGTATAAATGACATAGGCCGGATCATCCGAAGAGCGTTCGAGTGGGCGCTTCAAGAGGTCTATGTGTTTCCAATCCAATTGAAATAGATCTAAACAATCACAGTCATCTGCCAGCTTATCGACAACTCGCGAATCCCCCAGCGCGAGGTTCACCCGCGCATCTTTGATCATAAAGCGAATTCTTTCCAGTGGAATTCCTGGATCAATCGGAAGGTAAGCGGAGGACGATTTCAATATCCCCATTATCCCCGCCATCATTTCGATAGAACGCTCCATAACAACGGCTACAATACCGGCAGAACCTATTCCTTTTCCGATAATACTCGCTGCAAGTTTTTCGGCCATTTCGTCAAGTTTCGAGTAGGTAAGATAATGATTGCCAAAGATCACGGAAGTAATGTCGGGATAATGGCAAACGGTATTTTCAAGGCAATCGGAAATAGTTTGGCGACGTGGGAATTCCTTTTCGGTGAAATTGAATTCAATCAATAACTTCCGCTTGCTCTCACTTGAAATAATATTGTTCTTTTTAAAAATTTCTTCGGGATTAGATACAAAGGTTGCAACAATTTTTTTGAAGCTTTCCAGAAGTCGCCGTGCGGTTGATTCAGAAACCTTCTCTCTAGCGAAAGTCATTGCCGCAATCGCTTCCTGAGAACCGAAATCGATGTGAAAATCCATTGGAGTATTCGTTTTGACATTTTCATGAATGAATTGATCCGCCTGGTATCCATCACCTTTGGTTCCATTGCCGCCGGCGGCGATGGCATTGGTATACATCTGGTAATCAACATAATTGAATAACGTGTCGAAAAGAGGATTGTCCTCTGATGTATGGTCCTCCACAAGCCTGGTTATTTCTTGAAAAGGGAGCTGATCATATCGTTTCGATACGACCATTTTTTCTTCGATCAAACGGATAAAACCGGAATATGTAACATGGGCGGGCACCTGAATTCTAACGGGAATAGTATTCAAGAAACAACCCACAAGCAAATCGCCATCCTGTCGCATGGGCCGATTATTGACGACAGTTCCCGCTATAATATCATTGTCGTAAGAAATCATACTCAACATCAACATATAAGCACTAAAACACACATTTCGAACACTCGAACCGCATTGTGACGCCAGGGATCTCATCCTCGACACATCCTGTTTGTGAAAAACAAGCCGCAAACTCTGGCGTTGAGACGAGTGGTAAGGGCGATCGTGACTTCGGCCAAATTCCAATCGTTTGAAGCCAGAAAGTTCCTTTTTCCAGAATTCAGCCACGTCCGCTTTCTTTTTTTGCGCCAACTGCTGGATGATAAAGTCTTTGTAGCTGCATTTCAAATCGAGAGGCCTGTAATCCGGTTCCGTTCCAAGGCGGTGGTACACCTCCTGGAGTTCTCCCAAAAAGAGGGCGTTGCTCCAGCCGTCGATGATGGCGTGGTGGCAAACCCATACCAGGCACACATTATCGCCGTCCATAATAAACAAACGCATCCGCCACGGTGGTTTTTGGTCTTCGAACATGAAGGGCCTTGTACGGTCCAGGGACAGGTAATGGTTGACGTGGCGATGAGCGGAATCTTTTCCCTGAAGCCGGAGATCCTCTATATCGAGATCCGGTTCAATGGTTTTATACACGATTTGCACAGGTTCATCGAAGCTGGATAAATCGAAGCCGGTTCGCAAGATGGCGTGTTTCGCCATCATTAACATCAACGCATCGCGGAACCTCGCGGTGTCGAACTGCCGTTCCGTCAGTCCCAGTACCATCTGGTTATGGTAGACTCCGCCCTTCGGATCCTTGAGGGTATGAAAGACCATCCCCTTTTGGACATCTCCAAGCGGATATATATCGGCGATATTATCTATATTTCGGTTAGCCGTCATTGTTTTGAAGTCCTTGTAGGTATTTGTTTTTGAAGTCTTCCACTTCATCGGCGGCATCTCGCAATTCGTTATCGACGTCATCCGGAGCCAATCGTTGAATACGAAGCGAAAGAGTTTCGATGGTCCGGTTGGCAAATAGGTCGATGACACCCAGGTTGATATTCAACCGTGAATTGATGACGCTCAGCAATTTGATAGCTTTGATAGAATCTCCGCCTATGGAAAAGTAATTATCTTTGACTCCGATTTTTTCCAATCCCAAAACTTCCCGCCATATTTGAACTAGCGCTTCTTCCATTGGATCGCGCGGCGGGACATAATTGGCGGAGGCTGTGATATCAGGCTCAGGGAGTCTTTTTTTATCGATTTTATGATGTGCCGTCAAAGGCATTTTTTCCAGTTTCATCACATAGAGGGGCACCATGTAGCCAGGAAGCAATTCCGAAAGGCGCTCCCTGATATTGTCGGGATTCACGTCTCCGGACTCAGCGACATAATAGGAACACAATTGTTTGTTCCCGTCGCGATCGGCAACCGCCAGCGTGACTGCTTCCGACACTCCGGGAATTGTCAGGAGTCGTTGATCGATCTCCATTGGTTCCACCCGTTGCCCCCTGATTTTTACCTGATCGTCAACTCTTCCGGCGAATTCCAGCAAACCGTCGCGATTCCACCGGGCCAAATCGCCTGTCCGATAAAACCGCTCCCCGCCAAACATGGGAAGCGACACAAACTTCTCCTCAGTCAATTCCGGGTTGTTCAAATACCCCCGAGCAAGGCCTTCGCCTCCGATGCACATCTCGCCGGGAGCTCCGGCAGGGAGCAACCGAAGCATATGATCCACGATCGCCACTTTATAATTTTGCAAAGGTTTCCCGATGGGAACTTCGGAATAGGTTAAATCTCCCCGGCAATCGAACGCCGTGGTATTGATTGTCGCTTCGGTGGGGCCGTAGATGTTGATGATCGATTGCACATTCAATTGCCGGCTGAGTTCAAGATATAGTTTACGGGTAAATGACTCCCCTGCTAAAATTACATATTTCAAAGGGATAGAGCCGATGTTTTCCCCTGACGCCATCATGGCCTCAGGGCTGATTAGCGCCTCCATCAGCGACGGTACAGTGTTGAGTATATCGATGCGGTGGATCGACAGATAATTCCACAATTTGAGAGCGTCCTTCTTGATGGAATTGGGAAGCAAATGGAGTTTGGCGCCGCTCGCCAGCGGTAGGAAAATTTGCTGTACCGAAGGATCGAATGTGATGGGCGCCATCAGAATGTGATGAAGTCCCGGTGTGAATCGATAACGCTTCAGCAAACCGTCCAATTGGTTGACGATACTTCTGTGTTCCACCACCACCCCTTTCGGTTTGCCAGTGGACCCGGATGTGTAAATCACATAGGCGGGACTCCCGGAACAGGCGTTCTGCGGCGAAGGCCGCTCGGGCGGTCGCCCTTCGAAACATTCGCTCAACGACAACAAATTCCCTTTCCAGGCATAGGACGAGACAAAACATTCCGCTCCCAAAACCAGATCCGCCGCGCTATCATTGATCATATATCCAATCCGTTCCTCCGGATATTCCACATCTATCGGCAAAAACGACGCGCCTGTTTTCATAATCGCCATCATCCCCGTTATTGTGTCAATGGAAACACCCGCCACCAGAGGGACGATCGAACCTCTGGATACGCCATTGGCTGCCAGGAGTTTTGCCATAGTTTCCGATCGGCGGTTAAATTCTGAATATGTTACCTGGATATCTCCATACTGAAGGCACACGTTGTCGGGATATCGCAAAACCGATTCCTCGACAAGTCGATGCAACGTTTTCTCCTGGGGAAAATCCGCCGCCGTGCCGTTTAATTCATGGATCAGCCGGTTTGTCTCCATCCCTGATAAAATAGTCACCTGCTCGAGCGGTGTGTCTACAGCCGGAAGCGTTTGCTCCATCACTGAAGCCAGATGGGATTCGATCGTGCATACCGATTCCAGGCTATACATTCCCGGATCGTATTCAATTTGGCAGCGCAACTTCCCATCGGCAAAGTGAAATAAAAAAAAGAAGGAGGAATCGCTCCCCTCCGCATATCGCCTATCGTGAAGGTTTTCCAATAGCACGATCACATCGAACAAGCCTTCGGCGCCGCTGTTGAAACCCAACCCCAAATCGGCGCTCAACAGTTCGAGGGGATAATTTTGATGCTTGTTTGCCTCGACAACAGTCTGCCGCACCTGAAGTAGGAGATCTTTGAATGTCATACCAGGTTGCATCGCGCTTTTCAACGCCAACATTCTATTGATAAAGTCACCCTCGATCTCTTGCGTCTCGATAGGCGAGCCGATAATAATTTCGTCCGACATATTGTATTTGCCCAGTAGCAGGAATACTTCCGCCGCCAGAATCATAAAGGCTCGGGCATCAGAGCCATTGCTGAGCCGCTCCAGGTTCCGGGAAATAGTTTCGTCAAACTCGAAACTCGCTATGGCATGATCGGTTCCAGTGCTGGTAATGTTCCTGATATCCCGTGGAAAGCCAACCGCCTGTATATCTCCCGCCAGTTTTTCCAGCCAATAAT
>JAHELQ010000473.1 GCA_024644125.1 Candidatus Aminicenantota bacterium
CGCGAATTTCGCCGGGAGGTCTCCACCGACGCCACCGGCGCCTGCATCATCAACGAAGAGGCAGCCAAAATGCTGGGCATGCAGTCGCCGTTGGGAAAAGAGATTTCCCTCTGGCCGGATTACAAGTTACGGGTGATCGGCGTGGTGAAGAATTTTCATTTCGCTTCGCTGCGGCAACAAATCGAACCGTTGATGTTCGCCATTGCCCCCGAGTATTTCCGTTTCATCCTGGTCAGGGTCAATCCCGGCAATGTCGCAGCCGCTATCGCTACCATCAAGGGGGTGTGTGACAAGGTCAATCCCGGGGTTCCGCTGGAATATCACTTTCTGGAAGAACAATTCGACCGCCAGTACCGGGCGGAGCAGCGGTTGGGATCGACATTTTCCTACGCCACCATTCTTGGAATCTTGATCGCCTGTCTCGGCCTCTTCGGGTTGGCGTCGTTCGTGGCGGAACAACGGGAAAAAGAGATCGGGATCCGCAAGACTCTCGGCGCGTCTGTGCCGTCTATCCTCTGGCTTTTGGAAAGGGAATTCCTGACACTTGTGCTGCTCGCCAATGCTCTGGCCTGGCCCGCCGCTTTGCTGGCAAAACAGGAATGGCTCCGGGATTTCGCCTACCGGGCGTCAAGCGGATGGGGGCTCTATGCGATGGCGTTAGCAGCTTCGCTGGCGATCGCCCTCCTGACCGTCACCTACCAATCGACAAAAGCGGCCCTGGCGAACCCCGCATCGATATTGAAATGCGAATGAATCGATCCGTCCACGCCCCGCAACACGGTTGACGGCGGCGGCGATTTCAAACATTAGAAAACACAGATAAGTTAACTTCTAGCAGGAGACCATAAGATGAGAAAATTTATAATGTTTTTTTGTACGCTGTTTATTATATGCCGGATAGCGACGGCGGCTGTTCCGGGACAGGAGACGGACCTGCCGGACTGGCTGAGGGGCATCGACACGAAGGTGGCTGCCATGATGGAAGAAGGCGATATCCCGGGATTGTCGCTTGTGATCGTGGACAACCGGGGGCAGGTTCACCTGAAAGGGTATGGGGTGGCGGACCTGGACACCAAAGAACCGGTAACCGGCGAGACATTGTTCGAATTGGCCTCCTGCAGCAAAGCCTTTACGGCGCTGGCGGTCCTGCAATTAGCGGATAAAGGCGGCATAAAATTGGACGACCCGGTGACCACCTATCTTCCATGGTTCCGGGTGAATTTTGAAGGAAAACCTCAACAAGTCACCCTGCGCCAATTGCTCCATCACACCAGCGGCATTCCCTGGAAGAGTGTGGACCGGATCGCTCCCGGAGCCGCCCCCGGCGCTCTGGAACAAACTGTGCGGGCAATCGTGGGCATGGAATTGGAGAACCGGCCGGGGACTGTCTTTTCCTACGCCACCGTTAACTACGATATATTGGGACTCATTGTTCAAACGGTCTCCGCGGAAACTTTTGAAACCTTTATGAAGCAGCGTATACTGTCCCCACTGGGAATGAACGATACGGTCCTGGGGCGCGAAACCAGGCATCCTCTCAAAGCGTCCGGTTACAAGATCGGTTTTTTTGGGGCGCGTAAATATGACGCTCCGGTTTTCAGAGGCAACACTCCCGCGGGTTATATCGTCACCAACGGCAAGGATATGGGGCGTTGGCTCCGCTGGCATCTGGGTCTTATCCAACCGGAGGGGCCATGGTACCGTTCGATGCGGCAAACCCACGAGCCCAACCGCGATGTGGCCCTATCAAAAGGGGATCTTTCGGCTTATGGGATGGGTTGGTTGATCTATAGCGACGGCAGCCATGTGGTCGATCATGCCGGCGATAACCCGAACTTCGCTTCCTACATGGGCTTCGATACCCGGAATCATTGCGCTGTGGCTGTAATGGCGAATTCCAACAGCCGCCATGCGCACGCCCTGGGTAAATATATTCTGGGTGTCGTAGCCGGAAAAGAACCCGAATACCCTTCGATGGTGGGGGACAATCTCGACAAAGCCTGCTCCGTGATCTCGGCGGGGTTGCTCATTTATTTGCTGGCGATACTGGCATTTTTATTCGCCATTCCCGTGGAATTGGCCAAAAAACGACGGGGCTTCGAGCGGTTGAATATAAAAAAACTACTCAGGCTATTGGGGGGATTACTCATTCTGCTTCCTTTCCTGGTTGCGGTGCACCTCATCCCCCGGGCCATGGGCGGCGTGTCCTGGAAAACCGCCATCGTGTGGTCGCCGGTGAGTTTTTACGTGGCTGTGATAATGGTTCTCGCGTGTATCGCGGCGGGGTATCTGGCGTTCGCCATTTCCACCCTGTTTCCCCAGAAAAACAAATACTGGCGCTCCATGCCGTTGGTGATCGTTCTCAGTCTACTGGCCGGCGGAGCCAACGCTCTGGTCATTTTTCTCATCAGTAGCTCGCTCTTCAGCCGGATGGGTCTGGCGTACCAATTGTATTTCTTCGGGCTGGCGTTCCTGGTATCTATTCTGGGCCGCAAGGTTCTGGAAACCAGGTTAATCAAGTTGACCTACGATATTGTCTACGACTTGCGCATGCGCTTGATCCGCCGGATCTTCCTGACCACCTACCAGCGCTTCGAGCCCCTGGACCGCGGCCGCATCTACGCCACGCTGAACGACGATACCAACCAGATCGGCAACTTCGCAGGCGTCATTGTCCAATTAGCCACCAGCGTGATCACCACGGTGGGGGCGTTTATCTACCTGGCCACGCTGGCTTTTTGGGCCACGCTGATCACTCTGGCGGTGATCGCCGCCATCGGCTTCCTGTACAGTTTTGTGGGGCAACAGGCGCAGGCCTATTTCAACCGCGCCAGGGACACCCGCAATGTGTTTATGGGCTTGGTTAACGGATTGTTGGACGGTTTTAAAGAGTTGAGTCTCAGTTTCAATAAAAAGCGGGAATTCAGCGACGATGTGGAGGGTACATGCGATGAATTCCGCAAGCAGATCACCACTGCCATGGTAAAGTACATCAACGCCTTCCTGATCGGCGAGTCTTTCCTCATTATCGTGTTGGGCGCCGTGGGTTTCGGGATCCCTAGATTGTTTCCCGATATCAGCACCTTCACCCTTATGAGCTTCATCATGATTCTCCTTTACCTCATCGGCCCCATCAACGGAATTCTCCACTCCATCCCCACCCTCTCCCAGATCAAAATTTCCTGGGACCGTATCAAGGGATTCGAAAAAGACATCCCCGCCAATATCGATCCCGTGGTTCTTGAGAAAAACTACCAAAAAACAACGGTTATCGAAGCCATCGAGGCCAGGGGGCTGGAATACCAATACCGCAACGGCAGCGGCGACGAAGCCTTCCGGGTGGGGCCCATAGATTTTTGCGCCCGCAAAGGTGAAATCACGTTCATCATCGGAGGAAACGGCAGTGGCAAGACGACTCTGGCAAAGCTCCTGACCGGATTGTACCAACCGGACGAAGGAACCATCGAGATCGTCAACGGTGGTAAGCCGGAGCAACCGCTGGGAGAATATTATTCCACAGTTTTCAGCAACTATCATTTGTTCAATAAATTGTACAACGTCAACCTTGATGGCCGGGAAGAGGAAATAGCGGCCCACCTCGCGACGCTGCGCTTGCAAGACAAGGTGAATGTGACGGAAAACACCTTCAGCACCATCGACCTCTCCGGCGGCCAGAGAAAGAGGCTGGCCCTCATGCTCTGTTACCTGGAGAATTCCCCCATCTATCTATTCGACGAAATCGCGGCGGACCAGGATCCCGAATTCAGAAAATTCTTTTACCGCGATCTATTGCTGCGCATGAAAGCCGAGGGGAAAATCGTCATCGCCATCACCCACGACGATCACTACTTCGACGTGGCAGACCGGATCGTCAAGATGGACATGGGCAAAATCGAGACTGTGGAGCGCTCCGGCGCAGTTTAGTATAAGTCGAAAAGTAAATTTTAATAAATAAAGAGAACTCAAATGAAATTACAATGCAACCTGGAAAAGGTAGGCAACACACCCCTAGTTTCTTTTCGTATGGAGGATTTTCCCGAGATTATGCTCCATGCGAAACTGGAGTTTTACAACCCCACCGGCAGCGTCAAGGACCGGGCTGCCTGTTTTATTATCCAGAAATTGTTGGAGATCGGCGATATCGATCGTGACACCACCATTATCGAATCCTCCTCCGGCAATTTTGGCATCGCGCTGGCCGCTTATTGCAAAAAAATGGGGCAACGGTTCATCGCGGTGGTGGACCCGTGCATCACCCCCATCAACGAGGTTCTCATCCGCTCCTTCGGCGCCGAAATGATCAAGGTGAGCGAACCCGATTGCAATGGCGGGTATCTTCTCACCCGTATCAAAACCGTCAAGGAGTTGCGGGACCAGATCGCCAACTCCTACTGGGTCAACCAATACGGCAATCCCTACAACGCGGAGGCCTATTACAACACCCTGGGGGACGAGATTTGCGACAACCTGGACAACATCGACTACGTCTTCATGGGGGTAAGTTCCGGCGGCACCGTCACCGGCGTGTCCCGTAAGATCAAGGAGCGGTTTCCGCAGGCA